>JAAYOV010000108.1 GCA_012520095.1 Tissierellia bacterium
CTTGCCGCCGGTGGCGGGAATGTAGACATCCTCACGGATGGTTACCTGCTCATAGCCCTTCGGTCCGCCTATTCCAACATACATCGCAAGCTCTCCACTTGATTGGAGTGTAGCACGGGGATGAGGGGCTGTAAAGATATTAAGTAGGAGTTAGTAGGAGAAAATGTATAAACTAAATCTGTCAGAAATCTTCATTTTAGACCCCCAGATAATGGTTTCAGCGGATTTTTGACTTATCAAGTCCGAAAGTCAGGATATAATACTTTCAATTATATTTTATTTGTTGTTTCTTAGAACAGCTTCGTTTATATAAGAATTGTAGGTGACAAAAATGAAAGGAATAATTTTAGCCGGTGGAGCCGGTACTCGTCTCTATCCTTTGACCATGGTTACCAGCAAGCAACTGTTACCCATCTATGACAAGCCAATGATTTATTATCCGCTTTCTACATTAATGCTTGCGGGGATCAAGGACATCCTGATTATCTCCACCCCCGATGATACTCCACGGTTCGAACACTTGCTTGGGAATGGTCATCAATACGGAATATCACTTACCTACAAGGTGCAACCCTCCCCAGATGGACTTGCACAAGCATTCCTTCTAGGCGAAGAGTTTATTGGAAATGATAACTGTGCAATGGTATTGGGTGACAATATTTTCTACGGTAACGGTTTCACTCCACTACTCAAGCGGGCGGTAGCTGATGCTAAGGACGGCAAGGCAACTGTGTTTGGTTACTATGTTCCTGATCCTGAGCGTTTCGGGGTTGTGGAGTTTGACAACTATGGGAATGTATTGACCGTGGAAGAGAAACCGAAGCAACCAAAAAGCAACTATGCAATCACTGGGTTATACTTCTACGACAACCGAGTCGTGCAATTGGCGAAGCTGGTTAAGCCTTCTGCACGAGGAGAGCTTGAAATTACTGATTTGAATAGACTTTACTTGGAAGCAGGAGACCTGAAAGTGCAACTGCTGGGTCGTGGATTCGCGTGGCTCGATACTGGAACGATGGACAGTCTTGTGGACGCTGCTGATTTCGTACGAATGATTGAGAAACGTCAGGGAATCAAAATATCGGCACCGGAGGAAATCGCCTACCGAAACGGTTGGATAGATAAAGCAAGGTTGCTCGAGAGTGCATCCCGATATGGCAAGAGTCCTTACGGGGAACATCTGCGCCAGGTTGCGAATGATAAGATTCACTATTAATATAAGGCCATGAAGATACTGATTACCGGATCAAATGGCCAGCTTGGTACCGAGCTCTACAAGATATTGCGAGAGGGGATTTCAGAGTTAGGTAAGATTCCCGAATCGCTTCAAGACAGCATCGTTTTTGCTACCGATGTCGATGAACTGGATATCACCGATATAAAAGCAGTCGAAAAATTTTTTTCAAAGAATAAGCCTGACATCGTGTTCAATTGTGCAGCGATGACCAATGTGGACGGATGCGAACGAGACGAAGAGATTGCCTACAGGATTAATGCGGAAGGGCCGAAGAACCTCGCTACTATTTCACAGTGCTATGGTGCTCGATTAATCCATATATCTACCGACTATGTGTTCTTTGGTGATGGAACAATACCGTACAATGAATCGGATACCACAAATCCGAACACCGTATACGGTAGGAGCAAACTCGCAGGGGAGCAGTTTGTGCTCAATTTGTGTGCGAACAGTTGTGTCTGTCGCACTGCTTGGCTTTACGGGTATGTGGGGAATAACTTTGTCAAGACCATGCTTCGTCTTGCACGAGAAAAAGGAACGTTGACTGTGGTGAACGATCAGGTAGGTAATCCTACTAGTGCAGTAGATCTTGCTTATCAGCTGGTTTTGCTTGCAGCCTCACAAGAGATGGGTATTTTCCACTGCACGTGCAACGGAGAACCTGTCAGCTGGTATACATTCGCCAAAAGGGTCGTCGAGAAGGCGAAATTAGATGTTTCGGTAAATGCATGTACGACTGAGCAGTTCCCACGCCCAGCCAAACGCCCAGCATTCTCAGCTTTGGATAACAGAAATCTTAGAGAAACTATTGGGGATAACATGAGGAAGTGGGAGGAAGCGTTAGATAGCTTTCTCGAAAGCTATTTGGAACGGGAGGGGATGTCATGAGGAAGACATATCTGGTCACAGGTGGAGCGGGATTCATCGGCTCCAATTTCATCCATTATCTTTTGAAGAAGTATCAAGACATTTTGGTTGTTAATGTTGACAAGCTTACCTATGCGGGAAACCTCGAAAACTTGAGCGAGGTTATGAATGACAAACGACATTTCTTCGTGCAAGCTGACATCTGTGACCAACAAGCTATCGAAAAGTTGTTTATTGAGCATAAGATTGACTATGTAGTAAACTTCGCGGCTGAAAGTCATGTAGACCGTTCCATCACCGACCCTGATGTGTTTGTTAGAACAAACGTCATGGGGACGCTGAATTTGTTGAACATTGCGAAGACTCACTGGAAGACTGGGGATGACACCTATCGCAAGGGAGTGAAATTTCAGCAAGTTTCAACAGACGAAGTGTATGGATCTCTGGGCCTTGAGGGGTTCTTCACTGAAACAACACCATTGGATCCACACAGTCCCTATTCTGCGAGCAAGGCTTCGGCGGATTTGTTTGTGAAAGCATACTACGATACGTACAAGTTTCCAATGAATATTACACGATGCTCGAATAACTATGGTCCCTACCAATTTCCCGAAAAGCTCATCCCTCTAATGATTAACAACTGTCTGAATAAGAAGAGCCTTCCCGTGTATGGGGATGGTCTTCAAGTGCGCGATTGGCTTTATGTGGAAGACCACTGTAAGGCGATTGACCTAGTATTGCGAAATGGTAGGATCGGTGAGGTCTATAATGTCGGTGGTCACAACGAGCGGACAAATATCTTCGTCGTCAAGAGTATTATCGACTATGTGTCCAAACAGGTGGATTCCACGGTTTCCGAGAAGCTGATCAAGCATGTGACCGACCGAAAAGGTCACGATAGACGCTACGGTATTGATCCAACCAAGATTAAAGAGGAGCTAGGATGGGAACCTGAAACAACATTCGAAGAGGGAATTAAACTAACCATTCAGTGGTACCTTGAGCATAAGGAGTGGATGGATCACATCACCAGTGGATCGTATCAGCACTACTATGAACAGATGTATGGAAACAGGTAGGATAGGTTTATGGGACAGTTCAACTTTATCAAGACTGAAATCGAGGGAGTATTCATCATAGAACCGAGGGTGTTCATTGATGAGCGAGGCTACTTCATGGAGACCTACAATAAGGCTGATTTCCATAAGGCGGGCATAACCTGTGAGTTCGTTCAGGACAACCAGAGCAAATCCAAGAAGGGTGTACTCCGGGGGTTGCACTTCCAGAAGCAGTATCCTCAAGCCAAATTGGTAAGGGTTACCAAGGGTGAGGTGTACGATGTGGCAGTCGATCTGAGGAAGGACAGCCCCACCTATGGAAAGTATGTAGGGGTGATTCTCTCGGCTGAGAAGAAGAACATGTTATTCATACCTAGGGGATTCGCACATGGCTTCCTAGTTCTCTCCGAGGAAGCCGAGTTTATCTACAAGTGCGACGAGTTCTATCATCCTGAGGATGAAGGAGGAATAAGGTGGGATGATCAAAGTATTGGGATTAGGTGGCCAGAGGTAGGTATTGAGTATTGTTTGAGTGAGAAAGATAAAATCCTAGCAAAATTATTATCAAACCGGAATAATATAAAATGACAAAATCTTGGAAGCATTATTTAGCGAATATTTTTGGGTTAAGGCAATTATTATATTTAATTCAAAGCATCAAAAATATATTTATAGATTTTTTTGTGAAAATACAAGATTATAAAGAGATACCAATTATAATTAATAATCGTAATAGATATACATTTTTAAAACAACTAATCGATACACTTAGAAAAGATGGCTATTCGAATATTATTGTTTTAGATAATGATTCAACGTATCCACCCTTACTCGATTATTATAATTCTTGTCCAGCTAAAGTCATCTTCTTGAAGGAAAATTTAGGTTTTATGGCATTAAGCAAAATTGATTTATATAAAAAAGTTAAAAGAAATTATTATGTATACACTGATCCTGATGTTGTACCAATTGTTGAATGCCCGGATGATTTTCTTTTGCACTTTTATCTTATTCTGCAAAGACACCCAAGTGTTATGAAGGCGGGTTTTTCTCTTAAAATTGACGACCTTCCTGATTGTTATGAAAA
This sequence comes from Tissierellia bacterium, assembly GCA_012520095.1. Classification (GTDB taxonomy): domain Bacteria; phylum Bacillota; class Clostridia; order Peptostreptococcales; family Acidaminobacteraceae; genus DUVM01. The sequence goes on from JAAYOV010000108.1 coordinate 4,250, forward strand.
AAAGCAATCAGTGATTATACATGAAAGCAAATTTTGGAATAAAAAGATTGAAGATAATTGTTTTCTGGCTCCAATCGATACCACTTTTGCCCTACATCGTCCTTATTCAAGGATCAGTACTTATCGCGGCAAGATGGTAAGGGTAGGGTATCCGTACCAACTACACCATTTACCGTGGTATTTAGACTCTAATAATCTTCCAGAAGAAGAAAAGTATTATATTAAACATGCTACAATCGGAGGCCATTGGACAAATGGAGATCCTGCGTATGGAATGTCAAAAAAATGAATGATGAAAGGATAATCGCAATAATTACACTTAATGGTAATTGCAATTATGGAAATCGATTCCAGAATTATGCATTACAGCAAGTGTTGTTAAATTATTCTAATCATGTAGAAACCCTGCTAATTAGTAAGGATTCCAAATATATTTCTACATCAAGAGCTAATTTCCCTAGTTTGCTAAGTAAGGCTAAGCGATACCCTCTTTTGGTGGTGATTAGAAAAAGTTGGGCAGTCTTTTGGTATAGTTGTATCGGTCGTCAAACGCTAAAAAAGCAAAGTTCTTTGCGTAAAAAATCCTTTGTAATATTCTCACAGACTTACATCAAAGAAGTTGATTTAGGCATATCTGCCCAATCAATACCTGATAATCTTCATGCTAAATATGATTTTTTTGTTGTAGGGAGTGATCAAGTATGGAACCCTACTTTTCCAGAATTTTCTGAGTTGTATTTCCTGACGTTTGCTCCAAAACATAAGAGAGTAGCATACGCACCAAGTTTTGGATTGAATAAATTACCTGAAGAGTTAAAGAAAGATTTTGCGGTTTGGATAGCAGGTATTAAGTACTTGTCCGTAAGGGAAGAATCAGGTGCGAGAATAATAAGGAATCTAACAGGAAGAGATGTTCCTGTTTTGTTAGACCCAACTATGTTGCTTACAAAAGAGGATTGGGAAGAGATTTCTACTCCTGTCATTGATGTACCCAAGAGACCATATATTCTTACATATTTTCTTGGTGCTCTAGACAGTGCAAGGAACAAAGATATTAAGATGTTTGCAAAGAAGCATGGTATGAAACTTGTTCGGATAAATGATATAAATTCAAAATATTATTCTACTGGGCCAAGTGAGTTTATCTCGTTGATTGATAAAGCGTCCTTGGTTTTAACTGACTCATTTCATGGAACAGTATTTTCGATCTTATTTGAAAAACCATTTCTAGCATATAAACGTGATGGCAGAGATAATATGTATTCAAGAATTGAAACTTTGTTTTCACTATTAAATTTACAGAATCGACATAATATGTCTTTATCAGACATTAATCTCTGGAAGATTAATTATTCTGAAGTAAATAAGCTCCTACAGATTGAAAGAAATAAAGCTTTTGACTATCTTTCTGCTTGTTTGATTCCGAGTAAATAACTGACTGGGATTCGATAGATGCAAAGAGAGAAGAGTTTGTTCAGATTGGAAAAGACTTTCTGGCCAAACATCTAGGAGATTCCATTACATGAACCAACTTAAGGTAGGAGCTCTACTTTCTTATGTGAACATGGCCCTTCATATTCTCATGGGGTTGGTGTATGTGCCGCTTCTCTTACACTATCTATCTGTCGAAGAGTATGGGCTCTACCAACTCATCGGATCGTTGGTAGCATACCTTTCTGTAATGGATTTTGGATTGAGTGGAACGATAACTCGTTATTATTCCCAACGATTGGCTTTAGATGATAAGAAAGGACAGGAGAATGTTCTTGCGATTGCCATAATAATTTATTTGGGTATTGGTGTTCTCGTAGTAATAGCAGGTATTGTGATGTACCAGCTCTTGGATACCATCTATGGATCAACACTTTCAACCCAGGAGATGGTGTCAGCAAAATCCATGATGATATTGCTCGTCATCAATGTTGCACTTACGATACCGTCCAATGTGTTTACTTCAGCAATCACCTCTCATGAGCGGTTTGTGTTCCTCCGGCTGGTTACCATTATTAAATCCATCCTGAATCCAGTCGTTGTACTTGCTGTACTGCAGTTCAAGGCGGAAGCACTATCAGTGGTGCAAGTACAAGTTGCACTGAATATCGTGGTGATTCTATGCAACATCTGGTATGCCCGGCAGAGGATACGAATAAAAATACAGTTTCATGATTTCGATAAACCATTGATAAAGGCGATGTTTGTATTTTCCTTCTTCATCTTCTTGAATGGGATTGTTGATCAGGTGTATTGGAAAACAGGGCAGTTGATTCTTGGAGCTGTATCAGGAACAGCAGCTGTTGCAGTCTTCTCGATAGCGATCCAACTTTCACAATTCTATGTACAATTTTCCACTGGTATAAACAGTGTGTTTCTTCCCCGTCTGTCCAAGCTTGCAGCGATCAGTGAAGACATGCGTGAAATCAACACGATGTTCATAAAAGTTGGAAGAATACAGTACTCATTGCTAGGGCTTATTTTCACCGGGTTCATATTGTTTGGACGAAGATTTCTGTCCTTGTGGGTAGGAGAGGCTTTGTCCGAAGCGTATAGGATGACCTTGGTTATCATGATACCTCTCACAATTCCTTTGATTCAAAACTTAGGCATTCTTATCCTGCAGGCAAAAAACAAGCATGCGTTCCGATCAATTGTCTATGCAATTATTGCCGTGGTTAATGTAGCGATTTCAATACCCCTTGCAAAACGCTACGGAGGCCTGGGATGTGCTATTGCAACGAGTGGATGCTTGTTTTTAGGAAACGGTGTCATCATAAACATGTATTACTATCGGATAGGAATTGACGTAATACAATTCTTTAAAGAGATAGCCAGACTGTCCCTCCCAGTTTTTCTTGCGGGAGCAGGAGGATATTTCTTTGTTGGCGCATTCCCAATGAATGGATGGGATTCATTTCTTATCGGGGTTCTCTTGTATTCCGGTCTGTATATCCTGTTGCTTTGGTTTTTCGGTTTGAACCAGTATGAGAAGCAGCTCATCCAATCCATGGTTAAGAGGGTTCAATAATAATGATGAGCGAAGGGATAGGGATACAAGAGATTGTCAATAATGGTTACTGCATCGGATGCGGTGTCTGTGCAGCAGTCAAACACTCTCCATATTCAATACAGATGGACCAGGAAGGCAAGTATCAAGCAAACTTGGATTCAGATAAAACAGATAATGAGTCTATTGCAAGAGTTTGCCCGTTTGCAAATGAAGCCCTAAACGAAGATGAAATTGGAAAGAAACTATTTGGAGAACATCGTGGAATACATCACGATGCTTATCTAGGCTATCATCTGAAGAATTTTGCCGGAGGGGTGTCAGAAGACACCTATCGTGAAAAAGGTAGTTCAGGAGGGTTTGGTTCTTGGTTTGCTGTAACTCTTCTGGAAGAACATCTGGTCGATTATGTAATTCATGTAAGACCGATCAATCATTCATCATCTATTCTCTTTGCATATACAATTTCAACAACAAAAGAAGAGGTTAGAGAAGGAGCAAAGTCGAAATATTATCCGATTGAACTATCAAACGTATTGGATGTAGTAAGAAACACACCTGGAAGATATCTGCTTATTGGCATTCCATGCTTTATTAAGGCAGTAAGATTATTAGCAGAACAAGAACCGATTTTTAAGGAAAGAATCGTTTTTACAATGGGTCTGGTATGCGGCCATCTAAAGACGGACAGATTTGCAAAAACAATAGGTTGGGAACTTGGTATTCATCCAGATGCAATAGAGTCTATAGATTTCAGGGTGAAGATTCCTGAGACAAAGGCCAATTCGTATGGTGTAGCAGTAAAGGGGAATGGTGTAGAGAAAGAAATCACCTCTCCAATGAAAGACATTCTTGTCCATAATTGGGGACATGGCTTATTCAGGTACAACGCTTGCGACTATTGTGATGATGTACTAGCAGAAACATCCGATATCACTATTGGTGATGCTTGGTTGCCTGAATATGTGAAGGATGGAAGAGGAACAAATATTATTGTAGTACGAAATCCAGTCATCCTCTCCTTGCTTGAAAAGCACTGCAATAAATTAGCCATTGAGGAAATCTCCGCAGAAAAGATATATACATCTCAAGCTGGAGGCTTTCGTCATAGAAGAGAAGGTCTCTCATATAGGTTATATTTAAAAGATTTGAAAAAGGAGTGGCGACCAAATAAACGCGTGAAACCAAGCAATCAAATGTCAACTAGGCGAAAAAGGATTTATGAACATCGAATTCCTCTTGCCTCCAAAGCGAATGAAGCATATCAGGACGCCTTGAGCGCAAATGATTTTTCAATATTCAAAAATAATATTGAGCCTGAACTCCATCGCTATAACAAATTATATCATCGACCATTATTGGTTAGAGTGGTAATAAGACTGTTGCGATATCTCCGAAACATGGTTGATGTTAGAAAATAATTGTACTCGAAAAAGATTGATTCGAGGGTATGAATAGCTAAAATCCTTTACCATAAAGCACTCTATCCCGACTTTCGGACTTGCTGAAAGCAAAATCAGCCAAAAAGGCTGAATGGCATCGCCAAATGAAGTTTTCAAGAGAAAAATGAGAAAATAAAATCTCCTACTAAATTCGGCTCAGGTTCTTGTTCAGGTCAAGCTTCGTGGCTGAGCGGAACTGGGTAAGAGTCATGTTCTTGCGAAGATCCTTCATACTCAGGAGCTTCATAATGTCAAGGTACTCTTGGCTTACATTGATCGGGGTCGCTATGACGTCGGGGTAAGTCCCCTGTACGACCACCTGTGGTTTCTTCAAGGCAGTCATGATTTCCTCGGCAGAAAGGACTTCCTTCCAGCCCTCTTCCCCCATCAGGTATTGGAGGTAGCGTATCATGGATAAGGCAAGGTAGCACATGACGAAGTGCCCCTTGATATGCTCGTCCGTCCAGACAAACACCGGTCTTGCCTTAAGATCGGTCTTCAGGATACGGAAGCTTTCCTCTATCTTCCATTGACCCCGGTAGATTCCCATCACCTCTTCGGTGCTCAAATCCAAGCGGTCGGTAACCACCGCCAAGGTGCTCAAGCTGACTGTGCTACTCATGAAGTAAAAGAGGAAAAGCACCGATTAAGGCTACTGTCAAAATAATTACCCTGAAAATACTCGATTTAGGGTACGGAAAGTGGAAAATAATGTCTTCTATGCCATGGATATCATCGCTCAGCTGAAAGAAGAGAACCAGCGCCTTCGCAACGAGAATAAGCGACTGAAAGAGCTGCTTGCTCAACATGGCATTGTGAGCAAGAGTGTCGCTCAGCAACGGATCGAACTGTTTCGTTCTTTCTTTAAAGGACGGGAAGACGTCTTTGCCTATCGATGGATGAACAAGGAGGGGAAGAAACAGTACAGCCCGGTGGTGCAAGAGAAATACCGATATTTGAACAAACAGCAGCGCGCAGCGATCAAGGATGACATCTACGTCGGTTTTACCAATCAGACGGTATATGACCATCTTGCAGGAAAAGCTTCCTATGGAATCTACCTGATCGTAGACGAGAACCAATGCCACTTGGCCGCCCTTGACTTTGACAAGGAAGGGTATCAGGAAACGTGCTCCAGCGTAGCTTCAACGGCAGAAGAATATGGCTTTCCGTATCTCATCGAACGATCACAATCGGGAAAAGGCTGTCACCTTTGGTTCTTCTTTCAGAATCCCATCACGGCAAAAAAAGCTCGCCAGCTTTGTACAAGCCTGCTTACCCGGACGATGAAAAAGAATCCTCTTCTTTCAATGGAGTCCTACGACCGCATCTTTCCTTCACAGGACATCGTTGCAAAGTCGGGATTCGGATCCCTGATCGCTCTACCTTTGGATGGTCGGGCAAGAAAAGAGGGAAACAGCGTATTCGTTGATGAATCCTTCCAAGCGTATCAGGATCCATGGAAGGTTCTCTCAAACACGAAGAAGATTCATGAAGAGGACATTGATACATTTCTCAAGAACCTCGGTGCTGATTTAGACCTGGGCGTCTTGGGCACCGGTCAACAAAACAGCTGGGTCGACTGTGATCTTGGATCCCTTTCGATCATATTGGACTCGGGAATCCATATTCCCCTCTCTTCCTTGACTCCTTCTGCGACCAACCAGCTCAAACGATTGGCATCGTTCCCGAACCCGGAGTTCTATCGGGCTCAACAGATGCGGTTTTCCACATGGAA
>JAAYOV010000109.1 GCA_012520095.1 Tissierellia bacterium
ATAGCTTAATTTAGTGACCCCAAAAACAAATAGCTTATAAAAAATTGGTGAAACAAGCAACTATGCACTTTTCATAAAATATGGGGAGATTTAAAAAAATTTTTCCTACAGTAACTTGACACTATCAGGTATGTTTGCCACTGTATTGAGGAGGTTTTCAATGAATGAGGCGAGATACTCCAGGAGGAATCCCTCTCCCTCAATAATCTGTCTGGAATCTTCCAGCATGACCAATCGGTGGGTTGTCCTCCCTTTCTTCTTGATATTGACGCCCAAAGAGGCAAGCCCTGTGATGTGTTTCGGAAAATAGAAGGCTCCATCTTGAAGCCTTGCTTGATTGAAGAGCTCGCTCTTTTTAAGTTTTGTCACGCTTCGAGCGGTCGACTTAGATGCACCGAGCACAGTGTCAGAGGCGAACACAGGCGAGGTATTGACGCGGGCATAAATTTTAAAATCCATTCCTGTGACAAACAGCGTGTTGTTCAAGACCGGCGCGCTGATCTCCAATAGCTTTTGCAAAGATCTGTCCGTTAAATAGCTGTCGATCAGCTTTTCTTTCCATTGTCGGTACGTTTCGAAGATTTCCTGGACTTTCAAATAGACTTCGGCAATATTAACTTCTTCTTGAATGGTCACAATATTTGGAGAACGATAATGGACTTGGCTTGTGGGTTCTTGTAACACGATGATCAGGCTGTTTGAAAAAGAAGCGTCCCATATCGGGAATGAACTGAGTGTGCTTTCGTTGGAGATGTAGACGACACAATCTTGAGGCGGAATATCGCTGCGGATAAAAGATGGCCTGATGAGGCAGGGCTCGGCTGAAATATCGCGTGGAATGGAAAGTCGATATGATCTGCTCAACAAAGTAGTGATAAAAAGTGCGCTTAACTTCACTGTGACTCCTCCTTGACATTTCATGCAAAAGATCTCTAGGGGTGTAAAACGTTGGAAGTTAGAATGAATTGCTTTCATACAAATTGTATCAAAAGGGTTTCTTCTTCGCAAGAAGTGTCTATGTATTCAAAAGAAACCTTTTTTTGTCGGTTAGTTTGAGCAAACTCGATTCCATCTTTAATCGCAGACGTGTGTAAGACATAGAGGAGAGGAAATTGGATGCTACGGTTTATTTGGTATCAGCGAGCGGGCGGCTATTGACTGCTACACTTTGTATTAAAACAGAAGAAAGGATTCATTGTATTGTGGATTGAATGTAGTTATCTTGATACGATATAATTCATATAAAGCCAAGTATTCTAAGTTTTGTTAATAATTCTCAAAATAAGCAGGAATGAGTCAATTTTGGCTCCTCAAATAGACGTGAATTGATCATTAATTCTACTGGTTGTTAAAATGGATCACAAGCTCAATAATATTTCGCAAAAGCTATATGATTATGCCTTTAATCCAGGAGAAAGGGGTGAAAAAGCAGGGGGATTTACTGACGGTCTTGACAGAATGCATCTGATTTTATCTGCAGGTTATTTTCTTAATTTAATACAAATGTTATGGGAGGGCTTAGATGAAAAAACCGCTATCTAAAGCCATCAAAAGGCTGTATGGTTTGGGAGATTTTGGCTTTGGACTCATGACTCAAGTGGAAACAAACCTTTTTGTGTTTTTCCTCACAAATGTGGCAAAACTTTCTTTACCTGTCGTAGCGATTGTCGGATCGGTTACAAGTATTGTTGATGCCGTGCTCTCGCCCTTCTACGGGGCGATTATCAGCGGGACAAAACCCATGAAGTGGGGAAGAAACCGATCTTGGATGTTGATCGCTCCCCCACTGGTCGTGATTCCTTATATTCTCCAATTCTCAAGTATTGGAACGGAAATGACGGCAGCGACTATGATCTGCGTTGGTTTTATCGTCAGCCACATTTTCTGGAATATTCCGTGGGTGGCGAATGTCTCGTTGATTCCCGTGCTTGCCAACAATCCGGATGAAGCATCCTTCCTATCATCCAGAAGAGCTACATTTACGGCTTTGGCGGGCATTGTGTTCTCTTTTACAGGAAAACCGCTGGCTGAATTCTTTGCCGGTGTAACCGGAAGCCTGTCCCTTGGGTACAGCATTCTCGCCGGCCTGATGGCAACGGTTATGGTGATCACTTACTGGACGATCTTCAAGATTACCGACGGGTATGAGCCGACAGGAAAAGAGGCGCAGCAGACGGCCGGAGGCCAAAGAGTAACAATAGGAGGAATGGTGAAATGCCTCACACAGAATCCGCCTCTTATTATGTTGCTCCTTTCTGACTTCTTCCGCTATATGGTCACCTTTGTCAGCATGGCCGCTGCAGCTTATTATTTTACATATGTCGCTCAAGATACGGGCAGACTGTTTGCTCTATATCTGTTGATCGGATCGCTTGCTCAACTGGTCGGAGCTTATATAGCCGCACCGGTTGCAAAGGCGCTATCTACCCGAACGGCATCGATCGTCGGTCTTTTCGGATTGGCAGCGTGTGCCATTGTCGGCAAGTTTTTTGCCATGAGTGTTCCGATGTTCTTCGTCTTTATCATCGGGATGCGCATTTTCTTAGGCATACTGACTTCTGTCATGGTCGCCCTCTATGCTGACACTTCCGTCTATGCCCGCTGGAGAACAGGGGAAAACGCAACGCCTTTTGTCATGGGCTTGATGACTGTTTCCCTGAAAGCGGCCGTCATATCCAGAGGCACCGTCATTCCGTTCATGCTCGGTCTCGTCGGATTTGTTGCAGACACAGACCCTGCCACGGCAACCTTGGCTCTTAAAAATGCCGTCATCAATATGGTCCTTTTCATTCCAGGCATTTTTTCTCTGATATCGGGGCTCATCCTCATGCTTGGATACAGGTTGACGCGTGAAAAAGTAATGGAGATGCAAGAGGAAATTAATGCAAGAGAAGCGCAGGCAAGCGCCTAAAGCGAGAAAGAGACAACACATTATGAAGCGGTCAATCGTCACTTGTGCGAATCGGTACACACATTTATATGGGAGTGCATTCACAGAATGCAAATAATCTGGGAGGTAAATAATGGATAAAAAGCTCTATGAATTGATCGTAGAAATGGAAGAAGAGGAAGCTCTTGAGCTTGCCAAAGAGTATCTCGAAGGAGGCGGAGACGCCCAGGCACTTTTAGATGTCTGTCGTGACGCCATGGAT
>JAAYOV010000017.1 GCA_012520095.1 Tissierellia bacterium
ACAGCACCACATGGACACGGTTCTTGCAGTATGCGAGCTCTATCACCCGTCCTATATCTTATGAGCGGCATGATCTCCATTCCTATGGTCGTTATGACCAATTCTCCGTAGTCTCCCTTACGGACCGGCTTATCGTCCTTTCCGATGATCTCTGCGATTATATGATTTTCTCTTAAATGCATGCCCTCATGAGCTTGACACGTTACAGCCCCTCCGAGGCAACTTTCTCTGAGACCATAGTGCGGAAAGAGTCTGTTGCCCAGTAAATCTTCGATTTCGCGCTGAACAGAAACAGGACAGACATCAGCTGAAACCAGTGCCCGCTTTAACGTGGAACCTTCGCCACAGAACCTGAGCACAGATAGTAGTGGTATCGGCATACCTATATATGAAACCGGACGCTCAAGACGCATAATTTCGCTCAGCTCCGCAAAAGTTAAATTCGATCCTGCTCTAATGGGCTTTGCCCCCAACAGTTCCACCGCCCTAGCGACAAGTTCTCCCAAGCCACCCGGAACTGAAAAAGGCATAGTAATGAGAACGGCTTCACCCGCTGAGGTCATCTCCGATATCCCCGCAGCAAAAAAAGTGACCGTGTTTTCCAAATCACCGTCAGAATAAAAAACTCGCTTGGAAGGGCCTGTTGTCCCGCTGGTGACACCTGAGATGACCCTGCTTACCTTCGACTGAGAACCAAGCAGGAAAGATGCGGGGTTTTCAGCCAGATCTTCTGCCGTTGTAAAGGGAAGATCTTCTATGTCTTTTAGGCTTGAAAGATGCCCCGGCAGATGATCATATAACCCACCTCGACTTTTTACCCTGGCCAAGAGAGCATTAAGCTTAGTCAACTGTAAGTCATCCAGTCTATCTCTGGTCAAATGAGGGATATTTTCTCGATCACATATCCACTTTTCTAGGGCGGACTTTTTCATTTTCTGTATAAGGTTTCTCCTAAGATGTTTGTGAGATTGTAGGCACAAAATGGAACCATGCCATGATTGCTGTCTGCTTCACTGATTTTGCAGCGCCTGAGCCTTTCAAGGTCCAAATCCGAGGCGTCCTGGAAAACCATACCTGATACCGTAAATGTATCCCTGATCGCTTTTTCTATAAATTCGTCAAAGGGATCCATCTCATAGGACTCGGTAGGGCAGCAGGAGCGTTTCTTCCCAAAGCCTATGGTGAGACCAATAGGCTTAGGCGAACAACACTCTGAATTTTCCGTTAATAAAGAAGATCTTTCCACTGTAGATGAGCCTCTCCACTGTCTCGCGACAAAACTCCTCGTTTCCGAGCTGTCGCAACAGGATTGATTCTGCCGTTTTGGCAGAACTTTAAAACTTCCGTCAGCCGTCTTTCTATAGCTCGCGTGGAAAGAGCAATATGGACTCTCGGCTCCGCCTCCGGAAAAATCAGCAGCTTGCAGCTTTCCTGCGCTCTGATCCTCGATATTTTTAAGCATGCGCGGAATAGTAATTTTCGTATCGCCCTCCAGCTCACATCTTCCAAAATAACTTATAGGCTGGAAATGGACTCCCCTTACAGCCGGATGCTTGCTCATTGCAAAATCGATAATAGCTCCCACTTCATCTTCATTTACACCGGGAGCTACAGTCGGAACGAAGACTATACCAAGGCCGACTTTTGCACAGCGTTCGATTGCCTCCAGTTTAATTTCCAGTAGAGGTTTCCCTCGAAGAATTTCGTATGTCGAATCCCTAAGGCCGTCAAATTGAAGAAAGACGCATGATACTCCCGCATCTCTTAAAAATTCGGCATAGCCCTTCTCTTCAGCAATTCTCAAGCCGTTGGTATTAAGTTGAAAGAAGGAAAAGCCCTTATCTCTTCCAACAGCAATAATTTCAGCCAGATCCTCTCTCAAAGTAGGCTCACCGCCTGAAAGTTGAATATTAAAGGGGCCTCCGCACTCAAGCAGCATTTCATATTGAGCCTCTATGTCCGCTAAACTCAAGTCCTTTTCATCCCCTTCTCCGGCTGTGGCAAAACAGACGGGACACTGGAGATTGCATCTGTTTGTCAATTCCAGTAAAACACAGCAACTCTCACGTTTATGATCCCGGCAGAGACCGCAGTCATAGGGGCAACCCTTCTCTACTTTTCGTGCATTGACAGGAGGCGCCCCTTCTCCGGGTGAATCCGCCCAAGCCAAATAGCTCTCTAAGTCTCCTTCCCAAATAAGGGCATAAAAATTCCCGTGCTCAGGACAAGACTTTCGCATATGAATGTAGCCGTCTTCTCCTACCACTCTTTCAGCTTCTATGCGCTTAAGACAGACCGGACAGACACTGTCGGTTTTAGAAATGAATTCAGGCATGAAAATTCTCCATAAATTTCGCGAACATCCAACTTATATTAAATCGAATCTCTGTAAGAGAGAGATGCATTTTTCCACCGTGTCTCTGACCACCATGGGGCAGCGCTGTATTTGATTACGCTCATCGTCGTCCAGTATCTGCCTGCAGTCTATTCCGCCGTATTCAGCGGTATATTCGACAAACCACTCATACAGTTCTTTCGTCATGATGCTCAAATTGGGGTCTTCCACTTCGTCGTCAGCGCCTCTTCCGCCAAAATAACTTAAAAAGCACATCCCTCCGCTGAGAGCGCCGCAGACCTCTCCCGAGTCGTCAAGGCCTCCTCTCAAGCCGCCGACAGCACGGATCAGGTCCGGATTTTCCTTTCCCTCACTCTCAAGGGCAATCAAAAGCATTGACTGTGAACAAGAATAACCCCTTTGCGAATGCTCTAAGAGTATTTCGAAGATATCACTCATGGAATCCACATCCTTTCACTAACACTTAAATAATATCTGAATCTTTTTATACAATAATCGTTGTGTTTGAAATTGCAAAACGTATCCGCAGTCCCGTCCCATATCCTCTCAATGTAATAGCGTTTCCATTCGTCAGTAATATCGACACAACACAGAAGATTAAAACCGCCTGTATGTAAAAATATACGTAAATCCTTCTCATCACCGTAAAAAATATCTGAGAGGAGAAGTTTTCCGCCCCTTCTAAGCACTCTATTCGCTTCCCTGAGAGCGCCGGATGCATCTCCCGAGATAAAAAACGAACATTCTGATATTAGCGCTTCAAAGCTCCCGTCGGAAAATCCGGTATTCAGCATATTGCCTCTATCCACACCTTCACCAGGCTCCAGGTCTATACCATATGCATCAAAACCCAGTTCTTTTAAAAGCTTCAGAGTCGCTCCGCTCCCTGCTCCTATATCTAAGATCTTGCAAGGTTGTATTTTTGAAAGCTCAATAAGACGCCTTGTCGAATCTTTTCCGCCCGGATGCCTCTCAGGTTTCGTTTTATATCCCATGTTCACACATCCACTATTTGTCCTCTAGGACTTTCTCAACAGAAAGGACCTTCCCCAGAGCTAAGTCCTCAGGGACATAAACAAATCCGCATTTAGGACAGGCGGGAAGCACGACGGGGAAAGTGTTGTCCAGATATTCAAAAACTGCCTCGGTCTCTTCCAAGGGGATGTCGCATTTCCTGCAAATGAGATTGTCCCCCGCCTCCACAGTATAATAGACTTTTTTACTGTCTGTCATACTTCAAACCTCGTTCTTACTTTCATGCGGTGACTGTATGCTCCGCAAATAGTATAGGCATCCGCTTCGTCCTCTGTAAATTGAAGCCAAAACGTGACATTTCCTCTTCTCAAAGAACTCGTAAGCATGCCGCTTATCTCATCGTAGACCGCACTTCCTCCCGCATGATACTCCTCTATGACGGCGTATACGTCTTCCTCCAGTATCATTCGTTCATCAAGAATTTTGGCTACATCCTCCGGTATCACAATCTTATATTCCGGATTCACCTCTATGACCTCCTCGTTCCATATCTCTTTCAACAGCCTGCGCTTAAGATTCAGTCTGTTTTTGCGTTTCTCGGATATGTCGGGCGGATTCCCTGCCGGCGCAGCGTAGACGAGTTCAAGTACGTGCATACTCTCCCTTCCTTCTCTTGCAAAGCGGTCGCGACAAGCCATGCAATAACTGATAAAAGGTATGTCTTCGTCTTTAGTACAGCTTTTTGCCATTTTGGACGCGAGTTCCTTATTTACATAGCTCACAAGACCTCCGTAGCCGCAGCATTCCGTCATGTCTCCGTTATACGGCACCTCCTTCAGAGTGCACCCTAAACTGTCAGTAAGTTTGCGAATGGCAGTTTGCATATCACTGTCTCCCCTAGCGCTGCAGGAATCGTGCATAATAAGAGGTCTATCGTATTGCGATGCCCCCTTAGGGAGTCCGTTTTCATTAAGTATATCCCATATGCCTCTCACCTCTGAACCCGTCATCTCTTCAAGCGTCTTTTTGCAAGTGGGACAAGCAGCGATTATTTGAGGATTCCCAAGCTTTTTCAATTCGTTTTTTAAGAGTTCTTCACACTCTTCGTAAATCGCTGTCCTTCCGGCCCATTTGGCTATGGCGCCGCAACAGGCATTCATGAGACCGACTCCACCTTCAAGTCTTCCCGCAAGGTCCATATATGCCTTAAATACCGCCTCGGGCGCTATAGCTCCTGCCTGACATCCTGGGAAAAACACATATCTGCATTCCTCATATCCAACTTGAGGTTTACAGAGGA
>JAAYOV010000110.1 GCA_012520095.1 Tissierellia bacterium
ATTTCGTGTATAATTGTATTCATAAGAATAGCCTCCTTTATTATGATTTTTGTTTTTTGACACTTCTATCATAACATATGGGGCTATTCTTTTTTGTATTTTTCCCTACAATTATTTTACACTAACTCAATCTCTTCTCCCCTTTTATAATCATGAGTTTCAGCCTTTCTCATTGTCTTCGACAAGCAAAAGAATGCGTAAATCGTCTTGGTCAAAACATATGAAGTATAAAAAAGCGCCCCGTAAACGGAGCGCTTCATATGCTCACTATCAGTCTTTGAGGATCTCCTTCGCTCCGGCAGCAAGACCCGCAAGAGCCGTCAAATCAGAGGGAATGATCAACTTGGCTGAAGGCGTCTCTGCCATCTTGCTCAGCGCATCGAGTCCCTGCAGAGAAACGATAAGGCTTTCAGGGGCGTTTTCAAGCAGAAGTCGAATACCCTGCGCTTTCGCTCTTTGGACGAGAAGAATCGCATCCGCATCACCTTCCGCCTTTTGAACAGTCGCTTCGCGATACGCTTCGGCTTCAAGAATCTTTGATGCTTTCTCACCTTCGGCGATGAGAATGGCGCTCCTCTTCTGGCCTTCTGCAAGCAGAATGCTTTCACGTCGTTCGCGCTCAGCTCTCATCTGTTTTTCCATTGCATCTTGAATGTCTTTCGGAGGCAGAATATTCTTGAGCTCCACGCGGTTGACTTTGATGCCCCAGGGATCGGTCGCTTCGTCAAGAATGGCGCGCATTTGAGTATTAATCAGATCGCGAGATGTAAGCGATTCGTCCAATTCCAGGTCGCCGATAATGTTTCGAAGTGTTGTCGCCGTCAGATTTTCAATGGCATTGATGGGACTTTCCACCCCATAGGTATAGAGCTTCGGGTCCGTAATTTGAAAATACACAACCGTGTCGATCATCATGGTGACATTGTCCTTGGTAATAACGGGCTGAGGGGCAAAGTCCACGACTCTTTCTTTTAGCGAAACACGAGAAGCAACTCGCTCGATGAAAGGAACCTTTATATGCAAACCCGTATCCCAGCTCTGTTTATACGCACCCAGGCGCTCGATGACAAAAGACTGAGATTGAGGCACAATACGTATATTGGATATGATCAAGTAGATACCGATGATGATAATGACGATAAATGCAATAATTTGAGGCATGTTATACTCCTTAGCTTTCTATTTTTTCTACGACAAGTTTTACTCCGGACACACTTTCAACAATAAACTCCTCCCCCATATAGAGAGGGCGTGAGTCATTTGCCACAATTGTCCATATCTGTCCTCCCACTTTACCCTGGCCGGGAGTAAAAGAAGTGGACTCTTTTGTGACAATTCCCCTTTTTCCAATAAAGCTATCGACATTTGTGCGCACATGCGCCTGCTGTTTTTTCTTGATAAGAGGTCGGGTCATGACCAAAAAGAGAACGGAAAAAACTAAGAATACCAGCAGTTGGGCAAACAAAGAGATGCCGAAGGCAGAGCTGAGCATCGCGACCAGTCCTCCCCCAACAAACCATATGCTCACCAGGGCATATGTCACGGCTTCGACCACGATAGCGACAATGACGACAGCAAGCCATAAATAGGTCGGATTATCCAATAACCATTGCATTGACAACTCCTTTTCTTTCGATATGCAATATTAGTACCCCGAACAAGAGACAACAAGTCACTTTATTGACAAAGAATTCCTCTAAGATATACTGTTTAAAAAGAGGTATATATGAATATTTATGATCAATTAGTCGAGCGAGGCTACATCGCTCAGTGTACAAATGAAGAAGGACTTCGAAAACTTTTAAGCGAAGAGCAGGTGTCATTTTATATAGGAATCGACGCCACCGCAGACAGTCTCCATGCCGGTCATTTCCTGACCCTTGTCGTCATGAAGCGTCTTCAGGAAGCAGGACATCGACCGATCGTGCTCATCGGCGGAGGGACAACGCTGATAGGCGATCCGACCGGGCGCGATGAAATGAGAAATATTCAAAGCGTTGAAGACATCAAGGAGAAGGCGGAAAAAATCAGACAGCAGGCAAGCCGTTTTCTTGACTTCAGCGAGGGAAAAGCCTTGATGGTCAACAACGCCGACTGGCTGTCACATCTGAACTACATCAGCTTTTTGCGTGATTACGGACCCCACTTCTCCATCAACCGCATGATCAACATGGAAAGCTATCAGAGCCGCTTGGACAAAGGCCTTACCCTCTTAGAATTCAACTATATGCCGATGCAGGCATACGATTTTCTCCATCTATACAGAGAGTTGGGGTGCCGAGTCCAGATGGGGGGAAGCGACCAATGGTCCAACATCATCGGAGGCATCGATCTCATCAGAAAATTGGAAGGGCAGGAAGCCTTTGGTCTGACCTTTAATCTCATTACCACCTCTTCCGGGGAAAAAATGGGCAAAACTGTAAAGGGCGCCCTTTGGCTTGATCCGGAGAAGACGTCTGCGCACGAATTTTTCCAGTACTGGAGAAATGTTGAAGACGAAAGTGTCGACACACTCCTCAAGAGATATACTTTCTTGTCACTCGAGAAAATTGAAGAGCTGACATCGGAAGAAGGTGCGGCGTTAAATAAAGCAAAAGAAGTCCTGGCGTATGAACTGACAAAGATGGTCCACGGAGAAGAAGAAGCTTCCAGAGCGCTTGCCTCCGCAAAGAGCCTCTTTGGCAGCGGCGGCGAGGCAGAACTTCCCGCTATTGATCTTTCCCGTGACCGAATCGGGCAAGAGTGGCTAAGCGTTCTATGCGATTTGGGCATCGTTTCATCACGAAATGACGGTAGACGTCTCATGCAGCAAAACGGTCTCCTTTTAAACGGAGAAAGACTGACAGATATCTCCGCCACCCTCTCTGAAGAAGACTTCCCCTCGGGGGAGGCGCTCGTGCGAAGAGGAAAGAAAATGTACACAAAAATTAAATTGGTCGACTGATCGTCTGTACCATATCAATAAAAGGAGTCCGCTCATTAAAAGCCGACTCCTTTTTATATCCAAACCCTACTCGATCTCCAGTGCCCAATTTCCATCGACGAGGATCGGAACCTCCGCTCCGTCGCTCTTGACGCCACTCACCTGAAGCTCAGGTCCTCCTACCATAAAATCGACATGGATCATCGAATCATTCATGCCGACTTCTCGCATCTTTTCTGCGTTAAATGTCTCGCTTCCCGGCAAATTTTCACTATAAGCGCTTCCAAGTGCAAAATGGCACG
>JAAYOV010000111.1 GCA_012520095.1 Tissierellia bacterium
CCCTCTTTACCGGGCACGTAAAGCGTCTGATAAAGAGGGTGTTTTGCCTCTCCAATAATAGTGTCGATAAGCTTAGAATAACACAACACGTCTTAGTGGTGTTCTGACTCTTAAAGAGTTGGGGCACTATCTTACATGAGCCGGAAGGTATTTACACCAATTATTGGACTTGACTTACAAGAATATAAAGATTTGAAACTTTCATAATATGCTTAGTTAAGACATCGTCTTGTATCCCTCCATAGGTTGCCTTGCTTTCGACAGCGGTCAAATCCAGCTCATCCATCTCTAATTAACTTTTATATGCTTGTCGACATCTGTTTTGGACAAAAGAACACACGACTCCACATGGGTAGTATGAGGAAAAAAGTCAAACGGCTGCATGGCATGCAATTGATATCCGGCTTCTACAAAGTCTTTGAGATCCCTGGCAAGGGTCGATGGCTTGCAGGACATATAGAAGATCTGTTCCGGAGCGGCTTGTATGATGGAGTTTCTCAAGCTCTCCTCGAGTCCTTTTCTCGGAGGGTCGACAATGACAAGATCGGGCCGTTTACCTTTGTCGATCAGCTTCTGCATTTCCACTTCACTTTTTCCCTTTATGAACTGAATATCAAGGTCATTATATCG
Organism: Tissierellia bacterium; assembly: GCA_012520095.1. Classification (GTDB taxonomy): domain Bacteria; phylum Bacillota; class Clostridia; order Peptostreptococcales; family Acidaminobacteraceae; genus DUVM01. The sequence continues at coordinate 631 of JAAYOV010000111.1, forward strand.
AGCGGAATGCATGCCGTCTTTGATCGATGAGGGGGTGATCTCAATGCAGTATATCTCTCTCGTGTTTTTCGAAAGGATGCTCCCAAGCACGCCCGCCCCACCATAAAGATCAAAGATGCAGGCGTTTTCATTTATCTTTATATGCTTGCGCATCCACTGAGCAACCTTGCGGAGCTGTTCTGTATTTATCTGAAAAAAGGAGGGAGCGGAAATAAAAAAGCTGAGCTCTTCCAACCGAAACTTCACTTTCCCACTGCCTTGAAGAATATGTTCATTCTGCCCGAGAAGAACATTTCCTTTTCCGGTGTGTATGTTTTCAACGACGCTCAGCTCCGGGAACTCGTTTAAAATAAGCTCCGGATCTATCTCGTCTTTTCTCGCAAAAGAAAGAAGAAGATCGTCTTCGCCTCTCCGTACAACGAGGCTTCGTAGCCCTCCTTCATGCATCACTTCATCGTATGTGCTATATCGGCTCAAAAGAGAGCGAAAACGCCGCAGCACATCATTCATCTTTTCCTCTTGCAAAAGACAGTGCTCGATCTCCAAGATGTCATGACTTCGCTTTTTATAGATGCCTATTTTGCCTTTTTGAATGGGAAAACTCATCTTGTTTCGATAGGCATAGGGCGAGCCCATCCCCACTGTCGGTTTCACTTCTGTTTTTATGCCGCCGATGCGCTCGAGTGCGTCACTTACTTGCTTCTGCTTCCATCGGAGCTGGAAATCATAGTCTATCTCCATCATGGCGCATCCTCCGCACTTAGGTGCATAGGGACAAGGAGACTCCACTCGAAATTCGGAAGGAGTGATGATTCTCTCACACCTTCCGACATCGTACTTCTTCTTTTTTTCAATAATGTGCACGTCTACAATATCTCCTGGGAAAGCACCATCGACAAAAACAGTCTTGCCTTCATGGTTGGCAACTCCTTCCCCTGTGCCAGTCAGATCATGAATCTTGAGCGTCAGCAAGTCTACAGGCCTCCATATATTCGAAGTATTTTTGAGCTTCTTCAGGCTTCATTCGCTTCAGATTGATCATCTCAAGCTTTCCATTTGTTATCGCATGCTCGGTCGAGCCCCTTGCAAGCAATTCCCCCGTCTCTTTCTCATGCACTTCGTAATCATAAATAATTCTCACTCCGGTAAATCTCTTAATCCGCACAGACACACTGACCACACGACCGTATCTAGCCGGACGAATGTATTCACAGTCGACCCTTCGAACCGGATATAACACATCTCCTTCTGAAATATCTTCTGCACGAAATCCCATATGCTCAAAGAGCATACCTCGGGCATATTCAAACCAGATGAAGTAATTCGAGTGATAAATCACTCCCATTTGATCGGTCTCCGCATATCGGGGAAATATATCAGCTGAAAAAATTGGCATTTTCGTCTATCCACCTTTCTATTTCATCACGAGTCGCCTTGAATCCACCTCTGACAACTTCAGGCTTTCCTCCCCCTCTGCCGTCAAGAGATTGATTCATCGCTGCGGCGATCTCTCTTGCATCTTTTGTCTGTGTCGTCAAAATATAGCTATAGCC
>JAAYOV010000018.1 GCA_012520095.1 Tissierellia bacterium
ACATTCTCTACAAGCTTCCGGATGAGACGATTGTCTATCCCGGCCATGGACCTGAGACGAGCATTCGACAGGAAAAGAGATTCAATGCCTTCTTCCGTGCCTGATAAAGAAGTGATCCGACTGCGCGCCGGCGGCAAACACGCCCTACACCTCAGATATCTTGTGGAGGACTTCTTTGACGAAGTCATCATGACCGATGGCGATGATGCAGATTTTTCACTCAGAGACGGCGTTTTTACAGACCATAGAACTGACCCGCCTACTGAGATTCAAACCCGGCCGGATAATTATCTCGTGGAGATCCATAAATATTTTTCACTCCAACGAGAAGATCTCGGGGGATGGGGGATCATGCATGGCGTCCGCCCTCTCAAGTGGATCCACATGCGTCGCGCTCAGGGAGATTCTTCTGAAGACATCATTCGTGATTTAAGAGAAAACGGCAGGCTGAGGCAGGATAAGCTCAATCTCCTCTTTGAGATCGAAGAGAACCAGAGAGAGATATTTGAAGCGCGCAGAGATTCACTGAGTCTGTACATCAGCATTCCCTTTTGCCCAACGATTTGCCACTTCTGTTGTTTTCATTCTGTTCCCTATACAAAGAGGCTCTCTGAAAGATATCTCGAGAGGCTCCTTCAAGACATTCATTTCCTTCATGAAAAAATGTCGCAGAGCGGAAGACATCTCGATGTCATCTATCTAGGGGGAGGTACTCCGTCTTCACTGAGAACCGAACAGCTCAAGAGGCTGCTCGAACACATTGAAAAGCGATTCCCGAAAGACTCCCTCCTCGAATACACGATCGAGGCGGGAAGAGTTGACACCTTTACCGAGGAAAAGGCGGAATTGTTGGCTTCGTATGCTTCAAGAGTTTGCATCAATCCCCAGACCTTTACGGAAGATGTCCTTCAATTGGTCGCAAGGCCCGGTGCAGAGATGACAGGGCACTGGATCCGGTATTTTCAGTCAAAGGGCATCCTCGTCAACGCCGATCTGATTGCGGGTCTTCCGGGAGAAACGAATGCCTCATTTCTGAAAAGCATTCATCAGCTGATTGCCCTAAATCCTGACAATATTACAGTTCACCAGTTGAGCAAGAAGAAGGGCTCCTTTATGAGGGAGCAGGGACTCGGGCATTCTCCCGCGGCAAAGATGACGGAGGACGCGTATCGTGTCCTAAAAGAATCAGGGTATCATCCATACTACTTATATCGCCAAAAGAAGATGGTCAGCCGAGGCGAGAATATCGGCTATGCAAAAAGAGGAGCGGAGTGCATCTACAATGTTCGCATGATGGAAGATGCTCATGAGATCGTATCTGTCGGCTCCAATTCCGTCACGAAAATGATTCGAAATAATAAACTGACGCGTCTGACCAATCTGCGAGATGTCCGACTCTATTTATCCGATCCCGCAAGATTTCGACAGCATATTGAGACTTTTTTCACCGAATAAGACAAGATAGGGGAGTAGCAGATGGGTGCTAAACTCCCCCTTTTAATAAAAGAAAATAATGTATATATATCTGCTGAAAGTGTAAAACCAGTTGTAAAGAACTTTCTAAATATGCATCAGCATGAATGAATGTCGCATACTTTTTTTGATAACAACGTATATCTGTTGCATATTCCTTGAATTTCACGCTAAAAAGAAGGCAAATCTTTTTCTTTTATTCCTGAACCCTTTCACAGCAAACGATCACTTGGCTTTGGCCGCCGGTTGTACGGGTAAACAAATACAGATCGCATTCTTCGCTAATCATTTGTTCAAAGGAGGGGGAGGTAAGGATATATAACTCCGCAACTTCATAAATGAACACATTTGCGTCAAGATCAGTAAATGTTACCCTGTCGCCAACGCGGAGATTTTTTATCTTTCCGAAATGAGACTTGTAGTTACTGCCGGCAAGGATGAGATTATCCATATAAGGGGAGCCGCTGTATCGACACGGAGCAATTTTCAGCAGGGAATCACTCCATTGACTGATGACAGGCAGTTGCAATTCAAGGGAAGATATAGCCAACAATCCAATATAATCCTGTCCTTCAATATTTTCTGCAGGCATATCCATCCCGGGGCTTAAAATATAATCCGGAATCTCGATTTCTCCTCTGAGGATGTCCTTTTCATCTATGACAGATTCAGATTTCGTTTCTGATACCGTTTCCTGCAGACGGATGACGACGTTCTTAATGAATTCTTTTGCCGCCATCTCCTCGTGAATATTGTAGGCGACCAGAAAAAGAGCTGCCGCAATCAGCAACAGCCCAAGGAGAATCAATCCTTTTTTCTTACGACTCATCCACAGCACCTCTTCTGCGAATTAGACCTATTACGATTAACAGCAGTCCTGCAAAGAGC
>JAAYOV010000112.1 GCA_012520095.1 Tissierellia bacterium
AATCAGCAATAGCACCAGTGACAGTGACAAAAGTTTCTTCATGTATTTCCTCCCTTATTGTTTGATATCATTCTACACCTTGTTTGCTATATTCTCAACTTATTCGATTTTAAACGACGATTACCGCTCTCGATTTCCTATTCTCTGTCTGAGCGCCTCATACAAAACGATTGAAGCGCTGTTTGAGAGATTGAGACTGCGATCGTTCATCGCTCCCGGCATCGGAATCTTGATCCTATGGTCGATAAACCTCTCATGTATGCTCATGGGCACGCCCGAATCTTCTCTGCCGAACAGAAAAAATACATCCTCAGGATATTGCTCTTCCCAAAAACTCTTTTCAGCTTTTGAGGTAACAAGATAGATGGATTCGTTTACGTAAGCCGACAAAAAATCATTCAGGCTTGGATGAACTTCAAGCAGAAGATGCGGCCAGTAATCCAACCCGCTTCTTTTCAGATGCGACTCCGCGAGAGAAAAACCCAAAGGTTCAATCAAATGGAGTTTAGCTCCTGTCAACACGCAGCTTCTGGAAATGTTCCCTGTGTTTTGGGGAATCCGCGGCTCAAAGAGAACGAGATGGATCACAGCGACCCTACTGCATCCCCGCTGAAATGGATGAGGACGACACCCGGATACATGGTTTCAAATCCGACACTCACGTTAAAGATCCCCTCCGCACCGAGATAATGAGCTTTCGCTCTTGCTCGTGCGACGACTTCAGGATACGCCTCCTCAAGCATCTTTTCATATTCACGCAAAGTATTTTGCGTAAAACTCTTTAAAAAAACGTCAAAATCAGCTCGAAACGAACTGGAGATGATCACTGTCTCAACAATGACGCCGAGGCTCTTGTGGGTTTTCGGATCATAGGGATTTTTTGTCAGATACATGGGCAAGCCCCTTTCTTGGGCAGTAGCTCTTCAATGAGCAGTCTTGACATTTTGGACTCCTGGCCGTGCACACTCTTCTTCCATGGAGAATCAAAAGATGATGCATCTTTGTCCAAGATGACATCGGAAACACCTTTTGAAGATCCAGCTCAATCTTGAAAGGATCTTTTTCGTCAGATAATCCGAGACGAAAAGCCAAGCGCGAAACATGTGTATCTACGGCGATGGCTGGCATACCGAACGCATTCGATAATACAACATTGGCTGTCTTTCTGCCAACACCGGGCAGGCGCATCAGCTCTTCGCGTGTATCGGGGACGATTCCGTCATATTCATCCAGCAGTATTTTTGCGCCGTTATAAAGTGCTTTGGCCTTCTGGCGATACATTCCGCAGCTATGAATGATCTGCGCAATCCTCCCTTCACCGAGTTCACACATCTTCTGAGGTGTGTCGGCAACGGCAAAAAGCTCCTCAGTAATGATATTGACGCGCACATCCGTACATTGAGCAGAGAGAATGACGGCAACCAATAGTTCATAATCTGTCGTAAAATTCAGTTCCGGTCCGGCATCAGGATATAAGAGCAAGAGATCCGATTCAAGACGAGTGGCGTCGATCATCAGATGAGTTCCATATTTCTACCGACACATGCAAACACCTCGACCGCTTCGAGCAGATCTTCTTTTGAATGCTCTGCGGTTATCATGCATCGCAGTCTTCCGGTGCCTCTGGGTACAGTCGGAAAGACGATTCCGGAGACGAAAACACCCTCTTCTAAAAGAGCTCGGCTAAATGTCATCGTCTTGCTCTCTTCCCCTACAATGACCGGGGTAATCGGCGTCTCACTGTGGCCGGTGTTGAAGCCAAGCTTATTCATTTCATTTTTAAAGAATCTCGCATTTTCCCACAGTCTTTGAGTAAATTCATCTGTCGAACTAAGAAGTTTCACCGCTTCAATCAAGGCGCCCACAGCAGCAGGCGGTAATGAAGTGCTAAAAAGAATCGGCCTTCCTCTATGAGAGAGCCACTCCTGCATCACTTTCCTACCCGCTACGTATCCTCCGACGACCCCGAGCGCTTTTGAAAGTGTGCCGATGATAAAGTCGACCCTGCCGTGAAGTCCGAAGTGATCGACTGTCCCTCTTCCGTTTTCTCCGAGCACTCCGGAGCCGTGAGCATCGTCTACATACGTCAGAGCGCCGTACTTCTCGGCAAGTTCTACGATTTCAGGAAGCTTTGCAAGATCTCCGTCCATACTGAATACGCCGTCGGTGATAATGAGCTTCGTATTATACTTGTCTTTGCACTCTTCCAGAATCGCCTCTAAATCCTCCATGTCCGAATGCTTGTACACCCTCTTGTCCGCGCGTGACAGGCGAACTCCGTCGATGATGGAGGCGTGATTGAGCTCGTCGGAGATGATCACGTCTCCTTTGTCTGTGATGGCTTGAATTGCGCCTGCATTACAGTTAAAGCCCGACTGAAAGACCATAACGGCTTCTTCACGTTTAAACTCGGCAAGGACTCGCTCAAGTTCTTCATGGATATCCATGTTTCCCACAATCGTCCTGACCGCTCCCGCACCGACTCCATACTTTTCAACGGCTTCTATGGCCGCTTTTTTCAGGCGAGGATGATTGGCAAATCCCAAATAGTTGTTGCTGGAAAGATTGATGACTTCTTTTCCATTTAAGCGAATTCTCGCTGCGTTCGGACCGTCAAATACGGGAAGTTTTCTGTATACTCCCTGATCTTTAAGCTCTTCAATCTTTTCCTGCAGATACGACAGTTCGT
>JAAYOV010000113.1 GCA_012520095.1 Tissierellia bacterium
AGTACCTGCTTGACATGCAGGGGGTCGGTGGTTCGAGTCCACTCACCAACACCAAAGAAAGCCTTGGTATTTCAAGGCTTTTTTCATTTCTGTTTATGTCTGATTTATTCGGTTTTTGAGTTAGTATATAGTTAATATATTGGTGGTAAGAGACAAGTAAGAGACAAGTAAGAGACAAGTAAGAGACAAATTAAATAGCGATTGCTTCGGTCGATAAGAAAATCGGAAGCCTTGAAAGCTTATCTACCTCTTCTACAAGAGATTGGATTCCGACTTTTGTGTATACTTTTTCCGTGATCGTCTTATCGGAGTGCCCGACTATTCTTCGAGTGATAAGTAGATCGGCCTCCGCACGGCGCATATTGCTTATAAATGTCACTCGCGTGTCGTGCGCTAAAAAACTCAAATTTAATTCTTTTTGCGCTTTCTCGATTCGGTTTCTGATCTGATGATCCGCTAAGGGCTTGCCGTCTTCCTCGAAAAGATATTCTCCGCTCATACGCTCCTGAAAAAACGGAAGGAGACTCTCGTGTATCGGTATAATTCGATTCCTGCCCGCTTCGGTCTTCGATCCGCCGATTAAATATCTTTCGTCAAGGTTTATATCTTCCGTCTTTACTCGGATCAGCTCTCCGCGTCGCATGCCCGTAAAAAGAAGGATAAGGAGATAGTCCACATAGGGAATACGGAGCGACTTCCACAGCTTTTTTATATCCTTGTCTGAGATCACGCCGTGGATCTCTCGCGTGTCATCTGCTCCGACGGATAAGTGCGCTGCATAGTTTTTCTGCACAATGTCGTCCTGGATCGCGGCAATGTACATCTGATTATAAAGAGTCTTCATCTTGACTCTCGACGAGTACGATTTGCCGTACTCATTGATCACGTTCTGCATATGCGATGCTTTAATGTCCGAGAATTTCATTGAGTGAAGCGGTTTAGAACGAAAATTCGCGCTTGTGTAGGCTTCCTGTTGTGATGGGCTGATTGATTGAAACTTTATCTTTGTAAATCGCTCGAACATCTCGGAGAAAGTGATGTTCGATAGGTCAATATTGTAAAATCCTTTATTATAGTCAACTAAAGCCGCTTGCGCTTCCTGCTTGGTGGCGTAGTAGCCTATATATCGCTGTATTTGCTTTAAGGTTTGGGATTTATCGTCTTGAACGATGTCAAGCGTAATTCGGACAGCGTAGGGCTTCCTGCGCTTTCCTGAGAGCTTGACAATACCTCCTGTGCCGTTGGGGTTTTTCATGGCTAAATTCCTATAAGATCTAAAAATTCGTGTTGGGTGATAATTTCAATGGGAAAATCCTTTGCAATGAGTTCCTCCGCTTTTTTTGTTTTCCCGGACTTTCCCTTTACCCCTTGATGGGGATCGTAGGATCCAATGACAACATAGTTTGTTTTACGTGTCACATTGTTCCCGCAAGAACCTCCGAGGTTGACGACACATTGTGCCGCCTCAGCGCGAGATAAACCGTCAATATTGCCCGTGAAGACGATGATTTTTCCATAAAAGGGGTGTGTTTCATCGAATTCTTCTGTTTCTGGTGTGAAAGATCGTAAATCGATTTTTTGTTGAAACCGATAGCGATATTTTTTCTTAAAGTAATCCTCGAACGTTTTGCCGCTTTCTATAGCTGTCTTTTTTAGGTATTGATATAGCTCATGGGTTGATTTACAGTCTGCGATCGAGCGATGCTTAATATCTCTGTTTATCCCTGCCAATGCGCAGAGCGTCGTTAATCCATGCCCGTGATCGCTTGAGATCATTTTTCTTGACAATCTGAGAGTGTCTATCCACTCGATAGAGTCACTGGTATATTTTGAGCCATAATATTTCAAGAATGTTAAATCAAAAGAAAGATTGTGCCCAATTATAGTGCTGTTGCCAATAAAGTCCTCTAAGGCACTTATGGCGATGTCAGGGCTTGCTGCGTTTTCTAAATTTTCGGGAGTGATGCCTGTCAATTCCATGATGTCAGGTGGGATAAACTCGCATTTTACAAAGGTTTGAAAACTCTCAATCATCTCATTTTCAATTACTCGGATCGCTCCGATTTCTATAATCTCATCTATTCCAGGATAGTGGCCAGTTGTTTCTAAATCTAAAACAATATAATCGTCTAACATATATAATTTGCTTTTGGCAGCCATGTTTCCCCCTAAAACTTTGCTCTTAACTCAACGACTTTTCCAAGTATGGTGATAGGTTTTTCCTTGACTTCATCCCAACTGAAAAAAGTGGGCTCAAAAATTGGGTTTGTTGGAAAAAGTATAATCCCGGCTTCGTTTTTAAGTACCTTTTTACAGGTCGCGTCCGTTGCATTTACTCTAACGATTGCTGTTTCTCCCGTCTCTACATCGCATTGTTTTCTGACGATAACAATATCGCCGTCTGAGATTTTAGGCTCCATCGAATCGCCATGTATTTTTAACGCAAAGTAGTCTTTTTCGCTCCCGCTTAATCCTGAGATCTCTTCCCAGTCAAGGATTTCCTCAATCGCCTCAATAGGGATTCCAGCGGGAACGCTTCCAAGAACGGGTATTTTGAAAGTTTTTTTCACATCTTGCCCGTCAGGTTTGCCCTTTTTCCATCCCATAAGATATTCGGGTGTAGTGTTTATCGCTGTTGCGATTTTTGTTAATAAATGAACATCGATTCCTTTAATCTTTCCAGCTTCGTATCTTTGAATGTTCCCTTCCGAAAGCCCTACCTTTAATCCGACGTCTTTAAGAGTGAGATTTGCTTCTAGTCGCTTAGTTTTGATTCTTTTCCCGATTTCTTCATTTAATATTTCAGCGTTCATAACAAACCTCCTAGTGTATTTATTAAACCATAAAAACGCACACCATACAAGAATCATTAAATATAAAATAGCTAATCTTGCATTTTATGCTTGACTATAAAAACAACAGATGCTAATATGAACTTGTACAGAATGCAAGAAAGGAGAAAGGAGCGGATATGAATTTTCCAAAAC
>JAAYOV010000114.1 GCA_012520095.1 Tissierellia bacterium
ATGATGGGTCTTGAAGGAGTGAAGGGAGTGATTCAAGAGGGCGCCGATGCGGACATTGTCATCTTCGATGAGGAAATCGACATCACCCATGTGATTGCCAGAGGCAAGGTTGCCATGGATGAGGGAGTAGTGGTGATGAAAGGGCGTTTTGAGCTCTAAAAACGGGTTTATCGAAAAGGAGGCGATCTCCATGGGGTATGTACAGGATATATTTGAACAATTGCATCAGATTCCCGAACCCGGCTTTCAGGAAGTCAAGACTTCTGCGCTGATTGAGGATGAACTGAAAAAGATGGGATTTGCCGTAGAGCGTGTTGCTGCGACGGGACTTCTTGCCACACTGGATAGCGGAAAAAGCGGGCCTGTGCTTGGGTTGCGTGCGGATATGGACGCGCTTACATATGAGATGGATGGAATCATTGAATATCGCCACACCTGTGGGCACGACGCACACTCTGCGATGGTGCTGGCAGCTGTGCGGACGATCAAAGGCGAGGGGATAGACAGAGGAAAGTTAGTCGCTGTTTTTCAACCGGCTGAAGAGATTCTCGGGGGTGCAAAAGCGCTAATTCAAAGCGGAAAGCTCTCGGAACTCACCGATATCGTGGGAATTCATATTCGCCCGAAGCAAGAGGGTAGGACGGGAGAGGCTACTCCGGCTCTCCGCCATTCGGCGGCCGCGCCGGTGAAAATTAGGATCAAAGGATTGGCTTCTCACGCATCCAGGCCTCATTTAGGAGTCAATGCCGCAGAGGCGGCTGTTCTCATTGCCCACGCAGTGAGTCTGATCCACGCAGATCCGAATGTTGCGCATTCCATTAAAGTGACGAAGATCAATACTGGCGACGGAGCGGGAAATGTCATTCCCGATTCGGCGTCGGTATATATCGATGTGCGTGCACAAAACAACGAAGTGATGGATACAATCATTGAGAAACTCAGAGCCGCCATTTCTCAAAGTGTGAAGGCGATCGGGGCGGAAGTGGAATATCAGATCGACTTTTGTCCGGCGGCAGAGTTTTCAGAGGAGACAGTCGAGATCAACAGAAAAGCGATTTGCGATGTGCTCGGAGAAGAGGGGCTTCTTCCTGAGATATTAACTCCGGGTTCTGAAGATTTCCATTTTTTTGCTAAAGAATTAGGTGTCCGGGCGGGATATATAGGACTCGGCGCAGATGTGACACCGGGACTCCATCATCCCGACATGACATTTGATCGCAAGGCCCTTGATTTTGGCCGGCGGATTCTTGAGCAGGTCATAAGATATCATCTGCAAGAAAGATGAACACAAAAGAACGGATCAGCAGACAAAAACGAGCTTATGTTGTTGCTGCTTGTTTAATCCGTTTCATCAATTTTTGTGTTTTTATTGCTCCATTTCACGAAGCATCATTCGTTTTAACTTGTCTTGCATAGTTTCGGTGGCATTTTCATTGAAGTGTACAATGACTTCATTAGTGGCCCGATTTTCTTAATTGTTTTATGTCTGTACTCTGTTCTTTTTTATTTTCTTGCGTATTGTTTCCTCCTGTTTTTGTACAATAAAAAAGCGATTAGATTCTTGCTCTTCTAATCGCTGTTCGTTGTTTTGCGCAAGTTTTATCGCTTATAATATCGTTCCTTCCGAAAGAATATCCACATATTTTTTATATACAAATTGTCTGTACCTCTTTTTCTCCTCTACAAGTTCTAATATGCCGAGTTCCGTTAAGTTGTCCAAAATCTTATTTATGGTCGGCTTGCTGAGGTCTAATAAATCTCTTACATCATCTGATTCTAAAAACGGATGTTTTAGCAAATAATCATATACTGAAAGCAGATTTGATATATTCCCCTTAGAAAATGAACGAATTTTTTCCATATCATTCTTTTTAAGTTCAACAATTTTTTGAATGGACACAATAGCATCTTCAGATATTTCACAAATGCCTTCTATAAAAAATTTGATCCATTCTTCAAAATCGCCCCTGATACGAACATTATTGAGAAGTTCATAATATTTGTTTCTATTTTTTTTGAAATAATAACTTAAATACAAAACGGGATATTCAATTAAACCTTGTTCCTTTAAAAATAAGATAATGAGTAATCTACCCATTCTTCCGTTTCCATCTAAAAACGGGTGTATCGTTTCAAACTGATAGTGAATTAAGGAAATCTTTATGAGGTTCGAAATTGCACTGTCCTCGTGCATATATTTTTCTAAATCACTGAGGCAAATGTCCATTTCATTTGGTGCCGGTGGAATAAAACTTGCGTTCTGTAGAGTTGAACCTACATGACCTATCCAATTTTGAGACTTTCTAAATTCACCCGGCATTTTTTCTTCCCCTCGGACATTAGATAACAGCACGGCATGTGTTTCTTTAATCAATCTCATACATAAAGGCAATTCATTAAGTCTTTTGAAAGCGTAGTTGGTTGCTTTGATATAGTTTACAATTTCTTCGGTATCTTTAATTTTTTTGTTTTTCCGATCCTTTTGCAACACATCAACGAGGGAAGCTTGTGTTCCCTCTATTTGCGAACTAATGACAGCTTCTTTTTGAACATACATGGATACGAAAAGATCAATATCAGGAAGCGTAATCGCCATACCATCTAATCTCCCTACAAGCAGATATGCTCTGTTTATCAATCTGTTCATGTCATCATCAATATTTATTATTACATCTTTTAAATTATGAGGAATAAAGCAGTCGTAGGAACTCTGCATTCTTTTTAATATTCCCGCTCTGTTATTTTTTAATTTCATGATCATCACCTCGCAAGTAAAATCTGTTTTACTTAGAGTAAGCATATCCTCTCTAAGTAAAATATTCAAGCCTTTATTTTACTTATGAGCAAGTTTGGGGTTCTGAGTAAAATTTCTTTTTAAAAAGCGAATGGCTTTTTTACTTTTTTTGATCGCTCTAACCGCTATGGTCGTGTAAAGAGTTTTGCGTAGATGTTTTTGTAATGTAGATAGGAATAAGAGTCGGTGAAACCGTTAACGGGGCAAGGAACACATCTCCATAATACATATATCGCTTGACTTCAATCACGGCGTCTGCGCCCTTCCCATTTTGTGTTGCACTCTAAAAAAATTGCGCACACCGCTCCTCTTCGTGAAGGAATTACTCCTTGTGACTCGTTCAAGGCGTTTATTCAGACTTTCTGTCGGGTTGTTGGCGTCAAGAGAACGGCGGGTGGGTGCCGGGAAAGCGAAATACGAGAACAGGTTGTCTTTTCCTTCAAACATGTCCGCAAGCTTTGGATAGCGTCCCCTCCAACGACTCAACACTTCTTGCAGACACTCCTGTGCCTGAGAGAAGACTTCCTTGATGCCCTCCGCATCAATTCCAATCAGTTGGCGCAAGGCTTCCTTCACTCCGGGTCTTCAGCTCGTCGCTTGTCAGGAGGAATTGTCTGTTGATTGAATTCTCCCAAACGGCCTCGGATCTGTTGCTCTAAGGTGCCGTCGATGGTCTTGAGGCTGCTTTTTATAGATGCCGATTTGCTGTTCCTTTAGATACTCTATGCCTTTGATCATGTGAAGCACCTCCTGAGCAAAAAAATAAGGGTAGCACTCTTCGTTGATTACGTGCTCCCCTTAATTCTATAACTTCGGCAGCTATCCATTTATTTTTTATAATGTGGCCAAATATCCGCTTTCTTTCAGGATGTTTTTGGCCTTTTGGAGATTGGCATCGCTCACTTGAATGATGGGGCCGGTGCAGCCCATTCCGCTTGCGGCGTAGATTCCTTCTCTCCAAAGAACTCGAACTGCCGCTTCAAGCTCCAAAATGTCGATGCC
>JAAYOV010000125.1 GCA_012520095.1 Tissierellia bacterium
AACCCTTTTAAGACGCTGAGCTCAACCCCAAAGTTTTTCTTTAAAGCAGTCTCCCATTGGATGTTGGGGTTACCAACCGTTGACTCCCTGTAGAAAGTATAGGGACTTCTGCCGTTGGTCTGTTCGCTCAGTCGAGCGTATCCGCCATAGGCATATTGTGATGAATATTGCCATCGTCCTCCGGAAACGCGATCGTCTCCAACCTTACCCATGCTGTACCGCAACTTCAGGTTGTCCACCCAGTCATAGGTAAAGAACTTTTCGTTTGAAACAACCCAACCTAGCGCCAGGGAAGGGAAAAAGTCGAACCGGTAACCGGGCCCGAACTGTTCCGACCCGTTGTATGCACCGTTTGTTTCGAAAAGGTACCTCGAGTCGTAGTCGTAGGTGACACGGAAAACCCAGTCCTCCCGGTAGTTCTTGAACTGGCTGCCACGGGCGTGCTCCTCTCGTTTAAACAGGGCCAATGCCGACACGTTGTGTTTATCAAACCTACGTGCGTAGTTGAGCTGTGCCTGGTACATCATCCTCCTGAAAACGGGGATGTATCCCGCCCAGTTGGCATTTTGGATGGCTTCTTGGCGAATGGTCCATGGTCGCACTATCCAATCGTACTCTTCGTCGTTCACGGGTAGGAGCGCGGTATATTCGCTCGGGTCTTGATTTGGGCCTTCGTACAAGTGCGGGTATATCTGTTTGAATCGCACGTTCGTAGCGGCTTCATTCGGACGAATACTGTTCGCGTTGTCATAAATACCACCCTCAGAACGAATGCTATTGTCATAGAACAGTGAGGCACGTGCGGTGAGTCCTTTCGTGATAAACTTTAAGTCTTGCTCCAGGCTCACGTCAAAATTTAACTGGGTTGTTCTCGTCTGCCTTAACCCTATGTTATAGACAGCAGCCAGGGGGTTAGCGGTGTTATTCCCACCTTCCTGGTAAGCGCCCCACCTTCCATCTTCGTGCATCGGGATAAAAAGGTTCGGGGCCAACCGGTAAGCGGCTGCCCACATCCACCAGTCGGCTCGGCTGGTACTTCCCTCGTTGGTGTAGTTGGTGTTTTTCAGGCTGTAAAAACCGGAGATGTCAAACTTCAACTTGGTCGTCTCGGTTAACAGGGCGTCAATGTTGCTCCTGAAGTTAAACCGGTCGAAATTGTAATTGGGATAATACCCCTTGCCGTTATCGTAATCTTCAAACATATCGCCTTCATGCAGGTACGCCAGGGAGCCAAAAAACTGAATCGCTTTGCTCCCTCCCCTGATATTCATCGTGGCGCGATGCGATACCCCAAAGTCTTTAAACAAGGCGTCAGCCCATTCCACGTTGGGATAGATTAGCGCGTATTCAGCAGACTGCGGTTTCTTGTATCGTTCCACGATCTCGTAAGGGACGTAGGCACCCCAAGAGGGTTCATTCAACGCGACCTCTCGCTCTATCATCTCGTTTTTCAACATCATGGCTTCATACGAATCCAATTTCTCGGGGAGCTTGGAGACCATTTGCCCCATCGCGGTATAATTAAAGTTCATGGTGGTCTTCCCGGCTTCCCCACGCTTGGTCGTGATAAGGATTACCCCGTTTGCGCCTTTAACACCGTAAACGGCCGTTGCGGAGGCGTCCTTAAGTACGGAGATACTGGCTACCTCGTTCACGTCAACGTTATTCATGTTCCTTTCCACGCCATCTACCAAGATAAGGGGTTGTCCCCCGTTCCAGGTGTTTCGCCCGCGAATAAAGATGTTGGTAGAACTTTCCCCGGTAAGGATACCCCCGGGTTCTCCGGAAGAGGTAAGCGACACGATACCGGGCAGTTGTCCCGATAAAGCCTGGGTCAGGTCGGTAACCGTCCCGATCTGCTTTAAATCTTCCTCACTGGCGACCGCGACAGAGCCAACCATTGTCTCCTTCTTTTGCACACCGTAACCTACCACCACGACCTCTTCCAGCATTTCGCTGTCTTCCTCGAGGACTATATTGATGGTGGTTCTGCCGTTAACCGGGATGGTTTGCGATATCATCCCCACGTAAGATATTTCTAAAACGGCATTGGAGGGGATGCTCGAAAACGTGTAGTTTCCATCTATATCGGTAATCGTTCCGGTCGATGTCCCTTCAATTCGAACAGTAACCCCAATCAACGGTTCACCTTCTGCATTCGTAACGATTCCCTTTACGGCAATGTTCTGAGCAAAAATTGATAAGGAAAAAGTCCATAAAATTATGAACAGTATCCCTTTAAATGAATTTGGTTTTTTTCTCTTCATTTCATTTGATGCTTTGTTATTTTAGATTTTGTCTATAAAACTCGACTTCATTTACCACGTGCGTAGCCCTCTGTTCAGGAGGGGGCTCCGACCGATTGAAGGCACGCGGTTTCAGGGTCTATTTCACTCCTCTCGTCGAGGTTCTTTTCACCTTTCCCTCACGGTACTGGTCCACTATCGGTCTCTGGAGAGTATTTAGCCTTGGCGGGTGGTCCCGCCAGGTTC
>JAAYOV010000002.1 GCA_012520095.1 Tissierellia bacterium
CTCTTTGAGAGATTCATCCTTTTCAAAGAAGAGCCGGAGGGATATAATGAGCCGTAGACTGGAAATGAGGTAAACATGAAAAAAAGATGGTTGGCGCTTTTGCTGATAGGAGTTCTCCTCCTGGGCGCATGCGCAAAAACGACAGATAATGAAGAGTATATTGCTAAAGTAGGCGACACGTATCTGCTGAAAAAGACATATAACGGCCTGGTGGCGCTGAACAAGTATATTTTGTCCACCCAGTACGGAGCTGAAATACTGGAGTCGGAAGATCAGGGAATTATTATCGAACTCAAGCAGGCGACACTTGAAGATCTTGTCACCGGAGCCTTGGTAGAGAAGATGGCTCAGGAGCGAGGTATTCCCCTCGATGAAGAAGAGGTGGCCAGGATAGAAGGCGAGTTCTTACAGACGTTTGAAAATGATGAGAATCTGCCGGCTATTTTTGAAAAAGAAGGGGCCGAAGCCTCGGATCTCTTCCCGTATATTCGCATGCAGTCGTATTTCAGTTCCCTGCTGGATGTCTGGAGCAAAGAGGCCGAAGAGACCCAAGCGTATGAACAATTACTGGTCGACACCGTGCTCGTGCGCGCGCGCCACATCCTCCTTGACGGAGAAGATGAAGCGGCGGCAAATGAGCTCCTTGACGCCATCAAAGCCGATCCCTCCACCTTCCACGATGTCGCGGTGGAAAAATCCAACGACCCGGGAAGCGCAAGTCGGGGAGGAGAACTCGGGTACTTTGAGAGAGGAGATATGGTGTCGGAGTTCGGCGACGCTTCTTTCGGCGCTGAAGTAGGCGACATCGTGATGACCCGCAGCCAGTTCGGCTTCCACATCATTGAGATTCTCGATCGGGGCACTATAGCGCAACTGGAAGAAAAGGGACTTGAAAGTGAAGTCGAGCAGAAAAAGAAGGGGCTTCTCAATCAAGTGATCGGCGACATCATCAAAGAGGAGATGGAGCGAGTGCGAAGAGAAAACCCCGTAGAATACTATGACACCGAGACGATAAAGTGATCATAGTCGTGGGATTGGGGCCGGGAGATACATCGTATCTGTCGGCGGAGGCAAAAGAGGTGTTGGAGGGAGCAGAGCGGCTGTTTGTGCGCACGTTTTGCCATCCGACGATTGAACAAATGAAACTTGAGGCGGAGAGTTTCGATGAGCTCTATGAAAGAGCCGATTCTTTTGATGAGGTCTATGAAGAGATTGTTGAAAGGCTGCTGGCGGAGGAAAAGAAGGGGGAGGTCGTCTATGCCGTCCCCGGAAGCCCTTTTATAGCTGAGCGCAGTGTGGAGATGCTCCTGGAGAGAGCTCCTCATACTCGAGTCATTTCGGGTGTCAGTTTTCTGGAGCCGCTGCTGCATCGATTGCGCATCGATGTCAATAAAGGTCTTCGCATTGTCGACGGACTCTCGGAGTTTACGGCGGACGCGAAGGAGGCTCTTCTCGTTCTTCAGGTATACTCCAAAGATATTGCTTCCCAAGTCAAATGCAAGCTCGCCGAGTCGCATGATGATGAGGCGGATGTCTTTGTCATCGGCCATGCGGGTGTAGCCGGGAAGGAGTATGTCCACGAGAGAAAACTCCGGGAGCTGGATCATGTAGATGATTTTGACCACTTGAGCAGCGTCTACATCCCGCCCTCAAAGGCTGCGGAGAAAGCGGGGCTGAAGGAGCTGGAGGCTCTCATGGAGAGGCTTCTATCTCCCGGAGGATGCCCGTGGGATCGCGAACAGACACATGCATCTCTTAAACGCTATCTGATCGAGGAGTGCTATGAGGTGATCGACGCCATTGATCGAGAAGATTTCGCCGATCTTGAAGATGAGCTGGGCGATATCCTCTTTCAGGTCGTCTTTCACAGCGCTCTTGCCGCAAGAGAGGGGTATTTTCGACTCGACGATGTAATTGCGGGAAGCTACGATAAAATTTACACTCGCCACTCACATGTCTTTGGAGCTGACGATGCCGGAGATCCGGAAGAGGTCGTCGATCTGTGGGAGAAGAACAAGGGACAGGAGAAGAGCCTGGAAGAGCGATTGGAGCGCGTTCCCAAAGTCAGTCCTCTTCATTATGCACAAAAAGTGATGAAACTCTTGCAGATCAAGACAGAAAAGACGGCGCGACCGGAAAAAGACATCGGCAGAGCGATGATAGAAATTGTTTTGGAAGCGAATCAAGCCGGATATTCATTAGACATGATGTTGATGGAAGAAATAAAGAAATTTCTAAAAAAAGTATGAAAGTAAAACAAAAGTTACGAAAAATCCCTTGAACTCAATGTAAATTCAAGGTATGATGAACCCAAGTTACAAATAGGAGGATGTTATGAATAAAACAGAACTGATTAAACGCGTATCAGAAAAAACGGGCATGACAAAAAAAGCCTCTGCAGACGTTTTGGCTGCAGTTCTGGAGACGATCGAAGAAGCTCTGGTAAGAGGAGATAGAGTACAGCTGGTTGGTTTTGGAACATTTGAAGTGCGCAACCGAAAAGCTCGCCTCGGCCGAAATCCTCAGAAACCCGACGAAGTAATGGAAATTCCCGCATCAAAAGCTCCTGTATTTAAAGCGGGCAAGGGTCTGAAGGAACTCGTCAACAAAAAGAAAAAATAGAGTAGCACAGGCTACTCTTTCTCATCAGATATCGAATGCGAATAGATAAATTTCTGAAAGTTTCCCGGTTAATCAAGCGCAGAACGCTGGCTAAAGAGTTTTGTGACGCACAAAAAGTGATGATCAACGGCAAGGTTGCCAAGCCCTCTGATGAAGTCAAAAAGGGGGATCGGCTGGCGATCCGCTTTGGGTCTCGCGTTTATTTATTTGATGTGAAAGAGTTGCTCATGAATGCAACGAAGGAACAGGCGCTGACCATGGTAGAGGAGGTAACAGAATGAATTTTCTCAGAAAGAGAAAAGTCACCATAGCGGTGATTTTAATTCTCCTTGCCGTTGGCGTATACAGTTTCTTTTATCAAAAGAATCAGCTTGCCAAGTTGACGGAGGAGAGACTCCTTCTGGAGATGGAGCTCGCCCGCCTCAAACTGGTGAAAGCGGAGCTCCAGGAACAGCTGGAAAACACCGGTTCCAGAGAGTATATAGAATCGGTAGCCATGAGCGAGTACGGACTTGTACGGCCTTATGAAATTATCTACTATGTGACGGGAGAAGGAGAGTAAGCCAAGGGAACTTGGCTTTTTTCATCAATTGAGATGCAGGCATTTATTGACGTGGGTACCAATACCCTGAAACTTCAGTTTGCCTCCGGGGAGGAAGATTTCTCGGAGGGCGTTGCTATGAGCCGAGTTGTGCGCCTTGGAGAGGGAGCGGGAGGATATCTTCAAATCCCGGCGATGAGGCGCGTGATGGAGGCCCTGGAGAGTTTTCAAAGAGAGATTGAAATAAGAAACGCCGATGATGTCTGTCTCTATGCGACAGCGGCCGTGCGAGAAGCGAGAAACGGCCGGGAGTTTTTGCAAGAGATGGAAGATCGCTTCGGCTGGAATACGGAGATTCTCAGCTCGAAGGAAGAAGCGAGGCTGGGCTTTATAGGAGCGGGGCGCCTCTCTTCGCAAGAGTTTACTTTGATCGATATCGGCGGAGGGAGTACGGAAATTTCCGTCGGAAGAGTGGTGCCGGAGCGATGCAGGAGCTTTCCGATCGGAGCGCTCAAACAGTCGAGAGAGCCTAAAGTGCTCTCGGATGTGTTTACGAATCTTCCGCAAAGAAAAGGCGAGCTCGTAGGTATTGGGGGAACGATCCGCATGCTTGCCGCCATATGGCGGGATGTAAAGACGTACTCCAGAAAAAACGTCCATGCCACGGTGATCGATATGGAGCGGCTCAGAGAGTTAAAAGAGCGCATTGAAAAGATGAGCATGGAGGAGAAAAGGAAGCTCTGCGCCATGGATCCGGAGCGCGCCGATATTATTGAGGGAGGCGTGCAGATTCTCGTGCATCTCATGGAGCGATATGAAACGGAAAAGCTCACCTATAGTGACTGCGGATTGACGGAGGGCTTCGCCTTGAAAAAATGGGGGAAAGTGTGAGAGCGTATACTCTGCCTCAACTTAGAAGAGGTGAAAAGATTTTAATCGCCTTCTCGGCCGGCCTTGACTCCAGAGTTCTCATGGAGCTTCTTTATGAGCGGAAAGAAGAGTACCAGCTACAGCTGGCTCTTTTTCACCTTGATCACGCACTCAGGCCGAGCTCCGCCGAAGAGGCGATGTTTGCCGCTGAACTGGCAAGAGAAAAAGGCCTGCCCTTTTTCTTCGAGCGCCAGGATGTCGAAGGCTACTGCAGACAGAGAGGGCTGGGCATTGAAGAGGGGGCAAGGGAGCTTCGCTATCAGAGGCTGCGAGAAAAAAAAGAAGAATTGGGATTTGATGTGATTGCCACAGGCCACCACTTAGATGATAATATCGAGACCTTTTTTTTAAATTTGGCAAGAGGTAGCGGCCTGCAAGGCCTTAGAGGGATGGACGTTCGAAGAGGCGATCTCTACCGCCCGCTTCTCTCTATTCGAAAGAAAGAATTGGAGCAGATCGCTGAGGAGAGAGGCTTCTCCTTTGTCACCGATGAGAGCAATCTGCAAGGCGACTATACTCGAAACAGATGGAGGCTGGAGCTTCTTCCGAAGATGGAGCAGCTGTCTCCTTCGATATTTCGGACGATCCACAGGGCCATGGAGCATATTCGAAGAGAAGATGATTTCTTGGAAAAGCAAACCGAAGAGCTGGACGAAAAACTGGAGCGCCCCTGGAAACTGGACGCTCTCCAAGAGGTAGACGAAGCTCTTTTATATAGACTGATCAGAAGAAGGATTCAAATCGAAAGAGGAAGCCTGCGCGATATCAGCGCGGACGGAATCGAGAGAGTTGCGGCTATTATCAAGCGCAAACGCGGCCGAGTGGAAATTCAAGGGTATCATTTTTTGGCTTCTCAGGGTAAACTGTATTTTGTGAAAGCGGAAGAAAAGAGTTCTGAGGGTTATCAAGAACTCTTGCTGGGTAGAAATGATCTGTTAGGCACAAGCTTTCTCTTGAAAGAGACGTTCATCCCTGAATATGGCGATGATGTCCTCAGCATTCCGAAGGAGATGGTGAAGGGCAGCCTCTATATCCGGACGAGGAAAGATGGCGATCGATTTTCGCCTTCGGGCATGAAGGGCTCCAAGAAACTCAAGGATTATTTGATCGATGAGAAAGTGCCTTTTCCATTGAGAGACAGCATTGCTCTGGTATGTGACGACGAGACGATTTACTGGGTCGTCGGGTATCGAAAGGCAGATATCCCCAGAGAGTCGGACGGAAAATATCTGGTGTTACGCCGGTTAGATGTCGTTCCTAAGGAGGACAATTAGTGAAAGGTCTACAACGCAACGTATTTTTTTACATGCTCATCGTGGTGGTGATTATTTTTGCGTTTGTCAACAGCATGAGCCCCAAAGAGCAGAAGATCGAACTGAACTTCTCCGATGTGCTCCAGAGAATGGAGAATGGCAGTGTAAAGGAAGTGACCGTGAAGGAGAGGGTGGTCGGCGGGCTTCTCAATGATGACACGCCGTTTACCGTGTACGTTCCCGAACTGTTCGATCAGGCATATGGCGAAAGGATTCTTGCTGCGGCAGAGGAGTTCGGCGTGCCGATTACCACCGCTCCGCCGGATACGGAGTCGCTTTTTGCGAGCCTGCTTCCGACGCTTTTGATGATCGGAGGCCTTGGCCTGTTCTGGTATCTGTTCATGAACAATGCACAGGGAGGCACCAACAAGGCGATGAGCTTTGGAAAGAGCAAGGCGAAGGTCCATAAGCAGGATCCGTCCAATCGTGTGACATTTGCTGAAGTCGCAGGACTCAAGGAAGAAAAAGAAGAACTCCAGGAAGTCGTTGACTTCTTAAAGGCTCCTCAGAAGTACCAGGCACTTGGCGCAAGGATCCCCAAGGGCATCTTAATGGTAGGGCTTCCCGGAACGGGAAAGACGTATCTTTCCAAAGCGGTTGCAGGAGAGGCGGGCGTGCCCTTCTACAGCATCAGCGGTTCCGACTTCGTCGAGATGTTTGTCGGTGTCGGAGCGTCGCGTGTGCGCGATTTATTCAATAATGCAAAGAAGGATGCACCTTGCATTGTCTTTATCGATGAGATCGACGCTGTTGGAAGAAGGCGGGGAGCCGGCCTTGGCGGAGGAAACGACGAGCGAGAGCAGACGCTCAACCAGCTCCTGGTAGAGATGGACGGTTTCAGTGAGCATCAAGGCATCATCGTCATTGCCGCAACAAACAGGCCGGACATTCTCGACCCGGCGCTTCTGCGTCCCGGAAGATTTGATCGCCAGATTCACGTCGGAGTTCCGGACGTTCAGGAGAGAGAGGCGATCTTGAAAGTGCATTCGAGAAACAAGCCGATCGACAGCGACGTATCCTTTGAGGTTATCGCTAAGCGAACACCCGGCTTTACGCCGGCTGATCTGGAAAATATGATCAACGAAGCGGCGCTGATTGCCGCAAGAAAAAATATGAAGACGGTCACAATGGAGCTCATCGAGGAAGCGACCACGAAGGTCATGATGGGCGTGGAGAAGAAGAGCAAGATCGTCACTCCAAAAGAGCAGCGCATCGTCTCCGTCCACGAAGCGGGGCATGCCGTCGTCGCCTACGCCCTTCCCGGTGCCGATCCTGTTCATCAGGTGACGATCATCCCAAGAGGGGGAGCCGGCGGCTATACCATGCGCCTGCCGACGGATGAGCGCAACTATATGACGAAGAATCAGATGCTCAATGAGCTCAAAATCATGCTCGGCGGTCGCGCTGCCGAGAAGATCATCCTCAAAGATGTCAGCACCGGAGCTTCCGGTGACTTAAAGAGCGTCTCCGGTCTTGCCAGAAACATGGTCGTCAAATACGCCATGGGAGAAAATCTCTCGCAGATGGCCTACTCTGAGGAAGACAATGTCTTCATCGCAAAAGATCTCACGA
This sequence comes from Tissierellia bacterium, assembly GCA_012520095.1. Taxonomy (GTDB): domain Bacteria; phylum Bacillota; class Clostridia; order Peptostreptococcales; family Acidaminobacteraceae; genus DUVM01. Next base: position 6,979 of record JAAYOV010000002.1, read on the forward strand.
CGAAGAGAGATCTCTCCGAGCAGGTAATTGCCGAGATCGACAGAGAAATCAGGTCTCTTGTCGACACGGCCTACGATGAGACGCTTGCCATCCTTGAGAGCCGAATCGATCAGCTTGAGGATGTCGCCAAAGCCCTCGTGGAGTTTGAGACGATAAACGGCGAGGAGTTCACTCTGGTGATGGAGGAAGGATTTGACGCACTTTATAAATTAAAGAACAATATACAAGATGAAACTCAGACGGAGCCGGCTGCAGAGGTTGTCTCCCAAGAGGGATAAGTATTCAGCCATACCCCTTTCTGAAGCAGGAAGGGGTTTTTTATATCCGGTTTTGAGTGTTTGGACAGGATTTCGTGATGAGTAAAATAGAGCGAAACTTGACAAGAGAAAGGATAAAGTATCTATACTTCAATTGACATGGTGCATGGATATAAGTAAAATTATTGTAAAGTGATGACGCATAGTTCGATAAAAAAAGATCGGTTATTTTACGATAAAGGCACTAACGCAGACGTTGAATGTCTTTATTGTTGTATGGGGCAAGAAAGGATGCATTGTATGGTCGATTTGATTATAAAAAACGCCAGAATTATCGACGGAACCGGTGCGCCCTGGTATCGAGGGGATGTGGCTGTAGAAGACGGAGAAATAGTCTGCGTCGGTCTTCTCAAAGGAGTCGATGCGAAAGAAGTGGTGGATGCGCAGGATCAGTATCTGTGTCCGGGCTTCATAGATATGCATACGCATTCCGATCAGACCATTTTTTCTTATCCGTTGGCGGAAAGCCGAGTCTTCCAAGGGATCACTACAGAGATTACCGGAAACTGTGGAATCTCGCTGGCACCTGTTAATCCCGAGAAAGCCGATCTTCTGGAGAAATACACCTCACACCCTGTCCGCGAGTGGCAGAGTGTGGGTGAATATCTGGATGTCTTGGAAAAACATGAGATCTCCGTTAATACCGGGGTGCTTGTCGGTCATGGTGCCATACGGATAGCCGTCATGGGTTTTTCCGACAAGAAGGCGACGGAAGAGGAGATTCGAAAGATGCAGGCACTTACTCGAGAGAGCATGGAATGCGGAGCCTTCGGCATCTCGACAGGCCTCATCTATCCTCCCGGATGCTATTCGGATACGGAAGAGTTGATAGCGATTGTCGGGGAAGTGAAACCCTATGGGGGATATTATGCTACCCATATGAGGGACGAAAAGTCAAGAGTAGTTGAAAGTGTGGAAGAGTCTCTGAGAATTGCCCGGGAGACGGGCGTTCCGCTCCATGTTTCCCACCACAAGGTGAGCTATAAGCCGGATTGGCACACAAGCTGTCGGAAGACGATCGCTCTTATGGAAGAAGCCAGAAGAGAAGGGATTGACGTGACGGCGGATCAGTATCCGTATAATGCCTCGGCTACAAATTTGTCTGTCAACTTGCCGACATGGGCCTTTGAAGGAGGGGTCGAGAAGCTCTTGGAGAGACTTCGGGATCCTGAAATTCGTACTCAGCTTGAGGAAAATACGAACGCCTCCCATGAGGGGCGATGGGATACGATCTATGTCTCCTGTCTGAAGACAGAAGAAAATGCCTGGATGCAAGGTAAATCGATCGTGGAGATCGCGGAGACATTGGGGAAGGATAATTACGCATCTGTGCTCATTGACATCGTCCTTGCAGAGGACAACGAGGTCGATGAGATCTGCTTCGGAATGTGCGAAGAAGATGTGGAATACATCATGACGAAGGAGTTTGTCATGACCGGCTCAGACGGAAGTGCGATGTCGCTCGATTTTCCGGGAAAACCTCATCCGAGAAATTTCGGAACTTTTGTCAGGACCCTGAGTCATTACTGTAGGGATAGAGGATTGTTCTCTCTTGAGCGAGCCGTTCAGCGCCAAAGCGCTCTGCCGGCAGCAAGACTCGGTCTTTCGGATCGAGGGCTGATAAAGTCCGGCATGAAGGCGGATCTTGTTCTCTTCGACTTTGAGAAACTTGAAGATCTGCCGGATTATCAGGAAGCGCAGAGAGCGTGCAGCGGCATTAGCCGAGTCTATGTCAACGGGATACTGACAGTGATAGACGGAACCCATACCGGCGCAAAGGCCGGAATGATACTTAGGAAAGAAAAAAATAATAATTGCATACGCGTTTAGCTCATGCGGAAGGGATGGTTACAGATGAAACGAATTCTCATTGGACTGTTGGCAGTACTGTTGGTGGTCATGTCTGTCGGGTGCTCGAGCACTCCGTCAAAACCTGCGCCGTCAACGACTCCTGCCGAAACGCCCGCAGATTCTCCAGGAGCGGCTGAAGAGCCTTCAGCAGAAGGCCCGGGCTGCAAAGTAGCCGAAGATGCGGACATTGTCGTTCTCAACTACTCGGATATTTCCACCTTCTTCCCAGCCAATCAGACGCAGGTGTCTGAAGGTGTGCCCAGTTCTCTTGCCTATGAGAGCCTGCTGGCCTTTGACGACAATATGCAGCTCAAATGGATTCTGGCAGAAGGTGTCGATGTATCTGAAGACGGTCTGGTTTACACTTTTAAACTGAGAGAGGGTATCACTTTCTCTGATGGAACTCCGTGGAACGCGGAAGCTGTCAAAGCCAATTTCGATCTCATTACCGACGACAGCTATGGATTTAAAGGAGTGTCTCGTCTGCAGGTGATCAGGGCGACAGAAGTGATCGATGAATACACCGTTGCCGTAGCACTTGAAAATCCATATGCACCCTTCTTAAATGTCGTTGCCAACTTCTCGGGCTTTGTTTCTCCTTCTCTCATTGAAAAAGGACAGGACGCCTGGTCCAATGAAATCATCGGAACGGGCATGTATACTCTGACGGACTATCGCTCCGGAGAGTCCATGGTCTTTACTCTGAAGCGCGACTACTGGGGCTACGATCCTGAAATAGCAGGAGATGCTCTTCTTGACGGAAATATCGGTTTTAATACGATTACTATTAAGCCGGTGTCGGAGGAAGCTACCCGCATCGCGATGCTCCTTGCAGGAGAAGCCGATATCATCAACTGGCTCACCGCCACTAATATTGCGATGGTGGAGGGCTCCGGGATGAATATTGTCACCAAGCCCGGTGTGATGATCGGCTATATGTACTTCAACACCGCTAAAGGACCTCTGGCGGACGTGCGCGTGCGTCAGGCGCTGACGATGGCGGTAGATGTCGAGGCACTCAATGAAGTCGTTTACGGAGGAAGAAATATACCCGGCGACTCGATTGCCGCTCCTTCGGTTTCTTATTATGTGGCTCAAAAAAGATATGAGTACAATATAGAAAAGGCGAAGGCATTACTTGCAGAAGCCGGTTATGCGGACGGATTTACGCTCGTTGCCTGGGAAGAAAATGATACCTCGGATATTCAACGCGGTGAATTTATCCAACAGCAGCTTGAGCAAGTCGGTGTGAAACTCGACGTCTATCCGATGGAGGGCGGGGTCCTTGCGACAGAAGTTTCGGGTTACTCCGGAGCTCCGGAAGATGCCGGATGGGATATCTATATCCGCGGCTACTCTGCGTCGACCTTTGACCCGGATCAGGCGCTGGGACGCTTTACGACGCCTCAGTATCCTCCTAAAGGAGCTAACTACTCGTTCTACTCCAATCCGGTGACGGACGAGCTTGCCGCAAAAGGCGCCAAGACGACCGATCCGGACGAGCGCGCTGCCATCTACAAAGAGATGCAGGAAATCCTTTGGGAAGAAATGCCTGCCGTTCCGCTTCTCGTCAATACCTATATCGGAGCGACGAACGAAAAAGTAGAAGGCTTTTCGTTCTTAGGCGGAGGCGGTTTCTACTGGCGCAATGCCGTTTATGTGAGCGAATAGATACTATGGATCATGCTGCGCCGCTTTTCGCCTGTGCGAAAGGCGGCACAGTTTTCATACAGGCATGTCACTGATTCTTTTATTTGCAGTATAAGCGAAGGAAAGACGTTCAAGAAACGGGCAGAAATATGCTTCGATATCTTATTAAGCGCATTTTAAGCGCCTTTGGTACTATGCTCCTGGTTTCCGTCGTGGCCTTTCTTTTTATCCGGCTGATTCCGGGAGATCCCGTTCGACTGATGGTCGGAGAAGATGCATCCTACGAGACCGTCATGAATGTAACGCGGAAATTGGGGCTGGATAAGCCTCTGATTACTCAGTACGGGATATGGATGAAGGGAATCCTACAAGGAGACCTGGGGACTTCTTTTCGAACCGGCCGGCCCGTGCTTGAAGAGATAGCGCCTCGCTATGGAAAGACGGTGAGGCTCGCTCTAATATCGATCTCCTGGTCGGTGATCCTGGGTATGCTGATGGGGGTCTGGTCAGGGACGAATGTCGGCAAGTGGCAGGACTACTTCGGTGTGACGCTGACGGTGGCGGGTCAGGCTGTCCCGGCCTTTTGGATCGGGCTTCTGCTAATCTATGTATTTGGCGTGAGGCTTAAAGTCCTGCCGGTGTCGGGCGCTAAAAACTGGAAGGCGTTGATTCTTCCCGCTTTTACGATGGGTACTTCGATGGCGGCCACCGTCACCCGCTTTACCCGCTCTTCTCTTTTAGAGAGCCTAAAAGAAGATTATATCCGAACAGCCAGAGCAAAGGGCCTGAAAGAACGTGTCGTCATCTGGAAGCACGGGTTCAGAAACTCGCTGATTTCCGTCGTCACGGTCATAGGGATGAATTTCGGCGCCATGCTCGGTGGTTCGGTGCTCATAGAAGAAGTGTTTGTCTACCCCGGGATCGGCTCTTTTCTGGTCAGCTCCATCGGTCTACGCGACTATGTGGTGGTGCAGGCGCTGATTCTCCTGCTTTCTGCGCACTATGTCTTCATCAATGTGTTTGTCGACATTGTGTATGCGATTTTGAACCCGGAAATCCGGTTTGAATAGGAGTGTGATCATGGAGAAGACAGCATTGATGAATCAAGCCGAAAGCGGCGATATCCGCACTCCTTTTTCGGTGTTCTGGAAAAAGTTTAAAAAGCAGAAGACGGGCGTAGTAGCTGCGGTATTTTTTGTCATTCTTGTTTTTGTCGCCATCTTCTGTTATCAGCTGGCACCGTACGGAATCAATGAGTACGACTATTCCTCGGTGATGCAGCCTCCCTCTGCGAAGCACTGGTTCGGCACCGATGAGTTCGGTCGCGATCTCTTCAGCCGCGTCCTGTGCGGTACACGGATCTCTCTTTCGGTCGGTTTTCTTTCCGTCACGATTGTGGCGATAGTAGGGAGTTTTATCGGGCTTTTCAGCGGCTATATCGGAGGATGGTTCGATACGATCATCATGAGTTTAAGCGATGTCTTATATGCTTTCCCGGGTCTCATTCTTGCGATAGCAATTGTGGCGATTCTGGGACCGGGTCTTACGAATGTCGTTATCGCCATCATCGTGTTTCGGATTCCGATTTTTGCCCGCATCGTGCGGGGAAATACGCTGAATCTGAAGAACAGTGTCTATATCCAGGCAGCACGCTCTCTGGGCGCATCTCCTGCCAGAATTCTCTTTGTTCACATTCTTCCGGGAGCTCTTCCGTCTGTAATCGTTCAGTATTCGATTTCCATCTCCGGTTCGATCATGACGTCGGCTTCTCTCAGCTTTCTCGGGATGGGTGCGAAGGCGCCGACTCCGGAGTGGGGGCTCTTGCTGTCAAACGCCCGTATCTATATCTTCACCAGTCTTCATTATGCGATGTTTCCCGGACTGGCGATTTTCTTGACGGTCCTATGTTTCAACCTGCTCGGAGACGCGCTTCGAAGCGCTCTCGATCCAAAATTGAGTGAAATGTGAGGTGGATGATGACAGATAGAAAGAATATCCTCGAGGTCAAAAATCTCTCCACCTATTTCTTCACGGACAACGGAGTCGTGCGAGCCGTGGAGAATTTGAGTTTCAAGTTGCAGGAAGGTTCGACTTTAGGGATCGTGGGAGAGTCGGGAAGCGGCAAGTCGGTCACGGCTCTGTCCATCATGGGCCTTTTCAAGGGAACAACCGGTAGGGTAGTTGAGGGAGAAATTATCTTTGAAGGGAAGGACTTGCTAAAATTAAGTGAAGAAGAAAGGCGGGGAATCAGAGGAAAAGATATCTCAATGATCTTTCAGGAGCCGATGACAAGTCTCAACCCCGTATTAAAAATAGGAGAGCAGATCAGCGAGGCGATTATCGAGCATCAGAATGTCGGTAAATCAGAGGCCATGGAGCAAGTCGTGCAGATTTTAAAAGACACCGGTCTTCCGAGAGTCGAAAGTATAGTCAATGAATATCCTTTTCAGCTCTCAGGAGGACAGCGCCAGCGTGTCATGATCGCCATGGCGCTCGTCTGCCGGCCGAAAATTCTCATCGCCGATGAACCTACGACTGCTCTCGACGTCACGATCCAGGCGCAGATTTTGGACCTGATGCGAAGGCTCAAAGAGAGAAGCGGGACAAGTATTATTTTCATCACGCATTCTCTGGGAGTTGTCGCGGAAATGTGTGATGAAGTTCTGGTTATGTACTGTTCCCGGGCGATGGAGACGGGAAATGTAAAAGATGTCTTTAAAGATCCTCTGCATCCCTATACAAGGGGTCTTATGGCGTCGATCCCGAAACTGGGAGAGCGCGTGGAGGAACTCTATACGATACCCGGAAACGTTCCCAATCCCAGATTTATGCCGAAGGGCTGTAAATTTGCCCCGAGATGTTCAGAGGCGATGGACATCTGCCATGAAGAGGAACCTCCGTTTTTCGACTTCGGGGGTGGGCGCACGAGCCGCTGCTGGTTATGCAGTAACGGAAGGGAGGTAAAATGATACAAAAGAACAAATCTCCCGCTCCTTTAATAGTAAAGGACCTGAAGGTCTACTACCCTGTTCGAAGAGGCCTCTTCGGAAAGCTTCAGCATGTGAAGGCGCTCGACGGCGTATCTTTTGAGATTGCAAAGGGAGAGACCTTCGGTGTCGTCGGGGAATCAGGCTGCGGAAAGTCGACGCTCGCTCTTGCGATCGCAAAACTGGTGAAGCTGACATCGGGACAGATCATACTTGACGGAGAAGATATATCTCATTACAGCGCGTCTCAGATGCAGCCTGTTCGCAAGAAGATCCAGATGATCTTTCAGGACCCCTACGCCTCTCTCAATCCGAGGATGACGGTAAGAGATATCGTGGCGGAGCCTCTCATCATCCATAACGTCTGTAAATCAAGTAAAGAAGTCGATGAGAAAGTGATAGAGCTTCTTCGCCAAGTGGGGCTCGATGACTACCACGCCAATCGCTATGCCCATCAGTTTTCCGGAGGACAGAGACAGCGCATCGGTATTGCCAGATCCCTGGCGCTTGATCCGATTCTCGTCATTGCCGACGAGCCGGTCAGCGCTCTGGATGTGTCGATCCAGTCGCAAGTTCTCAATCTTCTCTCGGAGCTGAAGAAGCACATGCATCTTACGTATCTCTTCATAGCACATGACCTAAGTGTAGTGGAGCACATCAGTGACAGAGTGGGTGTCATGTATTTGGGTGAGTTTGTAGAGGTCAGCGACAGAGACGATCTGTACAATCGCCCTCTTCATCCCTATACGCAGGCGCTTCTCTCAGCCATTCCTTCAATCGATCCGGAAGAAAAAAAGGAGCGCATCATCTTGGAGGGAAACATCCCTTCTCCGATCAATGCTCCTTCAGGTTGTAAGTTTCACCCGAGATGCAGACACTGCATGCCCATCTGCAAAGAGCTGTCTCCGAAGAAGTCGGTCATCACCGACAAACACTATGTGTACTGTCATCTCTACACTGAAAAAGATAAAAAAGAGTAGAAAATAGAAAGGCGCAGCGCAATGGATATTCTTTTAAAGAATGCAAAGGCCTATGTAGAAAGAGGGCATTTTGTCGAGGCGGTGCATATAAAAGGAGAGCGTGTGTATGCTGTGGGAGGAATTGATGAACTCCTGCAATCCGTCGACAAAGATGTGGTGAAGATCATCGACTGTCAGGGAAGAACAGTGATTCCCGGTCTCAATGACTCCCATCTTCATCTTGCCATGGTCGGAGCCGTCATGGCTCAGCTGAATCTGCGTGGAAGCACCTCTATTGGAGAGATCGTGGAGCGTGCGAAAGAATACCTCAAGACGCATGAAGAAGCAAAAGTGTCAGGCATCCTCGGCAGAGGATGGGATCAGGATCAGTTCGAAGATGAGTGTCGCCCTCCCGATCGATTTGATCTCGATCAGGTGAGCAAAGATATACCTATCGTCCTATATAGAATGTGCGGTCATATGGCAAGCTGCAATACAAAGGCGATAGAGATGCTCGGGCTCGATGAGAACTCGGAGCAGATGGAAGGGGGAAGCTTCGAAGTGGACGCCAAGGGCTATCCAACCGGAGTTTTTACGGAAAAAGCAGCTTCTAAGCTGAGAAGCACGATTCCGTCTCTCACGATCCCTGAGTATGGCGAGGCACTTCTACAAGCCATGGACTACGCGATAGAAGTCGGACTCACAAGTGTGCAGTCCAATGACGCAAGAAGCGTCACCGGAGACCGAAATGAATACATGAAGATGGTCAAAGGACTCTATGAAGAGGGAAGAGCCAAGCTCAGATACAGACATCAGATGTGCTTTCTTTCGCCGGAAGATCTGAAGGAGACAATCGACAGCGGTCTTCTTAATGATATGGGAGCAGGCAACAAACTGAGTGTCGGGCCGGTAAAACTCTTTAAAGACGGATCCCTTGGAGGAAGGACGGGATTTCTCTCCATCGATTATGTAGGAATGCCCGGCTATCGGGGAATCTCCACCATGACCCCAAAAGTGATGGATGAGTTCGTGAAGATCGCTGAGGAGGCAGGGATTCAGGTGATCACCCATGTCATAGGTGATCAGGCGCTGGAAGAGACGATGGACAGCTATAAAAAATATATGAAACCCGGAAATCCCAATCGCCACGCTTTTGTTCATCTTCAGCTTACGTCAAATGAACAGCTTCAGAGAATCAAAGATGAAAACTACGTAGTCGAGTTTCAGCCGATCTTTTTAAATACGGATTCGCACATTGTGGAGGAACTTGTGGGGAAAGAACTTGCCTCCACAAGCTACGCAAACGGCACACTCGCAAAACTGGGAATCCCCACAGGCTACGGCACGGACGCCCCGGTAGAGGACTGCAATCCCTTCTACTGCATCTACTGTGCCATCACAAGAAAAGATCTCAAAGGAAGGCCTGAGGGCGGCTATCGTCCGGAGGAAGCGGTGGACATCACTGAGGCGATAGATGCCTACACCATAGGCAGTGCCTACTGTGAGTTTGCCGAGAATGAAAAAGGCAGGATCAAAGAGGGATACCTGGCAGATCTCATCGTCCTTGACAACGATGTCTTTACATCGGAACCGGAAAAGATCAGAGACACAAAGGTGCTTTTAAGCATCATCGGAGGAGAAGTCGTTTATGAGGCAGAGGGATTCTTGTAATAAGCCATGTTGAGATAGAGAAAGGATCGTACAAGGAGAAAAAGGTGAAAATAGGAAGTTTTCAGATCGATCATTTGAGATTAAAGCGAGGAATATATGTCTCCAGAGTAGATGAGATAAACGGGAATTATCTCACTACTTTTGATATACGCATGAAAGAGCCCAACAGAGAACCCGTGATGAACACGGCGGAACTTCACACCATAGAGCA
>JAAYOV010000019.1 GCA_012520095.1 Tissierellia bacterium
CAAAAGCTCAGCGCGTGAGCTGATTGACAGGGAGATGTTTGATACACTTCTTTAAGAATGTGTTGAGATAATTTGCGAGCCGGTTCATATCATCAATAGATAATGTGTCAGAAAAAGCGAAAGTGGCGAACTGAAAAGATCAGCCGTTTAACGCTTTGAAGGCATTTAAAGCAATTGATAGGTCATGACATAAGGTTTCCTGTCCTTATGTGATTTGAAAATATCCTGATTTTTAAAATTGGTTTAGGTTGTTATTTATTTTATTTCTTTATACTATATTCCATGGATTTTTCCGGCCAGATCATTGTTCTCCCGTTAATCCTATATACTTCAGCCTTTATATTATATACTTTTTCCAAAATCTCTTCATCGATAATATTTTCCGGAATTCCCTGCTTTTCAATTTGTCCCTTGGAGTTCATAATAATTAAATTGTCTGCAAACCTTAAAGAAAGGTTTATATCATGCATAACTATTATAAAGAGGATTTTTTTCTCTGTTGAAATCTTATTTATTACATCAAACAGTTCCAATTGCCGCTGTATATCCAAGTTATTGGTAGGTTCATCCATTAAAATTATTTCCGGGTTCCTCACTAAACTTTGTGCTATAGAAACCAGTTTTTTTTGGCCTCCCGACAACTCGCTCAATCTTCTTTTTGCTAAATTATCTATTCTTAGAGTGATCAGTGCATTCATTACTGCATTCAGGTCTTTATCTTGAACCTTAAAAGCCAAAGAGCTCAATCGTCCTAAAAGAACGGTTTCAAATACGGTAAGGGTGTTTCCGGTCATATCTTCTTGGGGAATGTATACCATTAACTCCGTTCTATCTTCAAGACTTAAGGTTTGAAGATTTTTCTCTTTCCAAGAAATATTTCCCTTTGGATTTAACAGCCCAAAAATTGATTTAATTAAGGTGGACTTTCCCGCCGCGTTGGGTCCTATTAATATGTTGATTCCCTTATCGATTTGTAAATCTATATCCTTAAATACTTGGGTCTTCCCATATGAAAAACTTAAATTTTTAATTTTAAGCATTTCTTCTCGCTCCTGAAAAAATCAGATAAGTGAAAAATGGCACACCAATAATTGATGTCATAAGTCCAATTGGAAGTATGATCCCTTTAATTAAAACTTTGCTTAAAATAGAGGCGATGGACAGAATAAAAGAACCTATCAGGGCGGAAATGATAATAAAAAATCTTTGCTCTTCTCCAGCGATAATCCTGGAAATGTGAGGAGCGACTAAGCCTACAAAACCTATTGTGCCGGCAGAGCTGACCACAGTGGCGGACATTAAGGCCACTAAAAGTATTATTCTTCTTCTTAAGCTTTTCGGATCTATGCCCAGGCTCATTGCTGTTTCATCAGAAGTTGTCATGGCTGTCAACTTCCAGGAATTCTTTAAAAATAAGGCGGTAACAAAAATAAAAACACCCGATATTATAGCGAGCTTTGTCCAATCGACCCTTGTCAAACTGCCAAAAGACCAGAATGTTAAGGTCTGTAAGCTCTCTTCGCTAGCCAAATATTGGAGCAACTGAGTAAGGGCGCTGAACAGAAAATTCAAGGCAATTCCAAATAAAATCAATGAATTCCTACTTGCGCTTTTATTTTTAGCAAACATATTTAGAGCGCCTGCTGCCAAAATTGTAAATAAGAAAGAATTTGCAGTGACGATTATGTGACCGGCAACCGGAATCAGAGATACTTTCAAGACTATAGCCAAGGCAGCGCCTAAAGACGCTGCCGAAGATATTCCCAAGGTGTAAGGGCTGGCCATCGGGTTTCTTAAAATAGTTTGCATTTCACAGCCCGCCACAGCCAAAGCAGCTCCAATAACAATAGCTGCCAAGGCCATAGGCATTCTCAACTTCCAGATGATGAATTTAGCTAAGTCATTTTCACCCCTCATCACCAGAGCGCTGAGAGTCTCTTTAATCCCAAAATCCGCACTACCGGCAAATAAGTTGATTATAAGTGTAATTATTATCAAGCAAAGTAATATAACTATAGTAGTAATTTTTTTATTGATTAAACTTGTATAGATATCCTTGGCTTGACTCAGCTGATTACTCAAGCTTTTCTCCTAACTTATACTTCCAAAATCCATCTTCGTAATCCGTATATAAGAATGTATCGAAAAACTCTTTCAATTCCGCTTCGGGATCAATATCGGAAAACTCTTCAGGATAAAACATCTTCGCCATATCCATTGTGTAGTAAAAAACCAAGGGACTTCTTTGATGGTTGTGATAATAGGAATACACATCATTATTTTGAACTGCTTTTAGTCTGTCCCATCCGGTCCTGAGAACATATTCACCTACACTGTTATTAATGGATTCCATTGAAGCTTCTGCAGGACCATATCCCATTCCGCTGGTTATGAATATAAAATCCGGATCACTTTCCAGCAGATACTCAGGATCAATCCTGCCCTTGTCATTGACATTGTTGACGGATATATTATCTCCGCCGGCAAAAGCCATAATTAAGCCCCAGCCGCTATTAGTAAAACTCATGGAGTATTCATCCCTGGAGCCGGATCCTGCCTCATGATAAACTTTGGGCTTTTCACCGTCCTCGGGGACTCTTTCCTCAATAAGCGCAAATTTATTATCTAAATAATTAATGAATTCATCTGCTCTTTCGTTTGTCTGATAAATTTCCCCTAATATTTTTGCGGCTTTTTGTGGGGAGGTAAACGGATCATCAGAAAGTGGCAGAAATACCATGGGAATACCGGCTTCATCCAAAGTGCTTACTACTTCCGGGAATCTCTCAATAAACCCCTCACCGAAGTTGATTAAAAAAGCATCGGGTTCAAGGCTGAGTATTTTTTCAAGGTCGTAGCTTCCCACCATACCGATGGAAGGTAACTCGGAAAGATGCGGAAAGTGTTTCGTATAAGCGTTTTGATATCTTTCCATTCCTCCGGATTCACCAATGCCTACAACAGAATCAAATATTTTTTCACCTACCGGAGCACTATAGGCTTCTAAACTTTCCCAGTGACTGATAATTACTCTTTCCAAAGGCAGCTCGAGTTCCACTTCCCTGCCGGTTAAATCGACAATAGTGATATTTTTCTTTTCTGTATCTTCCGCTTCCTCAGTAGCGATACTTTCCTCTACGGCATCTTTTACTCCGGTTTCCTCGGCGGTGATACTTTCCTTTACTGTGTCTTTTATTTCAGGCTCCTTTTTAGCACAAGACGCAAGCGAAAGGATTAGAGTAATAACCAACAAGAAAGAAAGCAATCCCTTAAAAGTTTTTCTCATACTACATCTCCTTTTCTTGATTTTGATCGGATTGGGTTGGTAAGTTTCGTTGTGTATCAAGTGGAAAAGATCTTTATCATGGCGTTTGTTTATAAAAAAAGAGATGCTCGAAAGCATCCCGTCGGTCTTACGTTTAGGCAGTGTATGCAAAAATACAGTCTGTTTGTAGGGGCAGGACAAGGCACCTATATGGGAGGCTCTTGTTTCAACTGCTGAGCAGGTTTCCTGACTCCATGTCGCTACGCATTTCCGCCTTCTCGCAACTTTTGTGCAATGGCATCTTTACACCGAAGGTGTGCGGGAAATGCATTCTATGATTACAGTGACCCGTTCGTGCGGGGATTTCACCCGACTTCCCTCTTGGTCCCGAGCTTCGGGGCACTCAGCAATTACAAACCATATTCAATTAAATAAAAGTTAACATTAGAATAAATAATTGTCAAGTAGTTATTGTTTTTGAAATAGTTTCAAACTATGTTGTCGCCATTTAATGGTGTCATCGTCTGCGTTGAATAAGGTATTGATAAAAACCCGGAGTCAACATTGAGTGCGACACAAGATGTCGTGAAGTTTTCACGAATCAGCATGACCCTTATGGGAGACCTGAAGGAAAACTCGGCTCTTTCCCGACGAAAAAATGATCAATCAAATCAACAATTGCTACAGCATCCTTACGAATATGTGCGGTATCATATTCAAAGGGGTTTTGGGTATCAAAAAAGCATAGATTTGATGGAGGCGGAATTGTTGTATAAAAACATCAAGCAAATGAGTATTGCGGTTTTGGGAGTCGGTGTGCTTCTGCTCTGGCTAATTTTTCCGAACACAAAGAGAAAAAGGCAAATGGAAGCGTTTTTGACAAAAGATTATGCCCATCGTGGGCTTCATGGAAAAGGAACTCCGGAAAACTCCTTGAAGGCATTCCAGCGTGCGTGTGAGCACGGATACGGAATTGAGCTTGATGTACAGCTGAGCCGAGACGGTGTTCCGGTGGTCTTTCATGACAGGACTTTACAGAGGATGTGTCAGGCGGATGGGGAAATAAAGGATTATACATTAGAGGACTTGAAGTTTTCCCTCCTCGGCAGCAAGGAGCCAATTCCCACTTTTCGACAGGTTCTTGATCTTGTCGATGGCAGGGTTCCGCTTCTCATTGAGCTGAAGATGACAGAGGAGCGGGAAAGACTTGTTAATGCGGTGCTCCTTGAGCTCGAGAGCTATCAAGGAGAGTATCTCGTCGAATCGTTTGATCCGAGGATTCTGCAAGTTTTGCGGAAAAAGGATCCCACGATCCTCATCGGACAGTTGAGTGGGGGACTTTTCTCACAGAAGAAAAGCCTGTCGCGCTTTATGGCGGACAGACTGCTGTGGAATGTCTATTCTCGGCCCGATTTCATTGCCTATCAGCATCATCGCGGACGCGTGTTGCTGATGTTTTACTCGTGGCTGTTCGAAATTCCCGTCTTTTCATATACCATCAAGAATCAGCGCGATTACCATCTGAAACGATGGTTCACCTCTCATATCTTTGAAGGCTTTCTGCCTGTTTCAGAGGGAAGGGTAAGGGCGAAAAGGAAAAGCCCGAAACTGCTTCCTGCCAGGACATCGCTGGGAAAATGAACCCCTAAGTAGAGGCGGTTGATTCCCATGAGGAGAATATATAGAGCGGCGAAGACAAAAACGGTCGATTTGTGATGCTTTTTGTAATAGCGCATTGCCAATGACATGATGAAAAAGGAGCTGACCATAGCGTGGCCGCTTGGAAAGCTGAGACTCTTTTCTACGGCAAGGGCGGAGATGGCCGGCCTTTGTCTTCTGACTATATTTTTAATCAGAGAATTGAGGATCCAGACGGACAGAGTTCCAAGGGGGATAAATAGAGAATGCCATCTTTCTTCTCGGAAAGTGAAGAGAATAAACAGTAGATTGAACGGCAACAGAAAGCGCACGCTTCCCATAAAGGCGACCACATGCATGAGACGTGTAAGCGCCGGTGTTCGAAGGCGTGTAAAGAACACAAGGATCGGGGTATCCCAATTCGAAATATAAAAGACAACGCTCAGAAGAGCGAGGACCAGGCTAATGGTGAGAAGTCGTCGTTTCATTTATCCTCCTGAACATATCGTAACAGTCGGGAGGAAACAGGTAAAGAACAAATCGCAGATATAATGTATAATAACAAGCAGGAGGAGACATGGAAATAGAACGCGTTCAATTGGATAATAGGATGATTCTCGGCATTCCTTCTTCGGGAGGGGACTCAGAAGAGGCTCTCGATAGTCTGTGGTTGCGTTTTTTTGAACGCATGGATGAATTGTCGGCTGCTGCGGCAAACGCAGACTTTTATATACTTCGAGAATATGTCGAAGGCAAAAGAATCGACTTCTTTGCCGGAGTCGAAGTGGAAAACGACAGAGAGGTCCCCGAAGGCATGGAGATTCGATATCTGATGGAAGGGGATTATCTCGTCTATCCCCACAGAGGAGGAAAGGCGGGTGTGACAGAAGCCTTTCGCCATATCTACGAGGATCTGATGGGAGAAAAAGGATATCTTCCAAGCGAAGGGTATGACTTTGAGGTCTACACTCCTCATTATTATGAGCGAGATGATGCGGATAGCATTATTTATCTGTGTGTCCCTATTGTTGCCGGAGACGATCATTCGCCGTCGAAAGATCAAGAGTGGACGATAAGACTTGAAGATGTACAGGATGAAATTCAGGCTTTAGAGGATGACGAGGCGCAAAACAAGCCTGCCCCTCCGGTTTTTGACAGAATTGTTCTCGAAGACGACGACTTGCTTCCGACGGAGGAAAGGCTCTAAAGACGGATGTGGAGCGGCTTCGAGTTAAGAGCGGACAATCCCTTCTCTTAATGAAAAGAGGGGGATTTTTCATTTTCTTGTTATTTCTTCGAATACAGGGTATAATTAATTAGCACTCATCAAGTCGGAGTGCTAACGAAAGAAGGTGAATATGGATAAAATGACAAAGAGCGTGATAGAAGGTCTTAATCAGGCCAATTACATCGCTTCAGAATATGGAAATCCGCAGATAGATATTGATCATCTGCTGTTGGGACTTCTCGATGACAGGGAGGGGTTGAGTGTACAGCTGCTCAACTCTTGTGGAGCGAACGTGGGATCTATTCGCGCTGAACTTGAAAACCGCATTGCCGCAAAGAGCAAGGTAAGCGGAGATGCAGCCGTCTATGCTTCGCAAGACCTCAACAGGCTTTTGATCAGGGCGAAGAAGACGGCAAAGCAGATGGGAGACGAGTACATAAGTGTCGAACATCTCCTGCTTGGCATGATGGAGATGGGCGGAGACATTGCTCGATTGCTGCAGAGTCACGGCATCAATGCTGAAAAGCTCAGAGCTTCGCTTAAAGAAATCCGGGGGAACAAGCGTGTTACGAGTGAAAACCCGGAAGATCAGTACAATGTACTTGAAAAATACGGCGACGATCTGACGGCGCTTGCTGCGGCCAACAAGCTGGATCCTGTCATTGGCAGAGATGAAGAGATACGCCGCGCTATCCGCATACTTTCAAGAAAGACGAAGAACAATCCCGTTCTCATCGGGGAGCCGGGGGTCGGAAAGACTGCCATTGCCGAGGGTCTGGCCCAGAGAATTGTCAAGGGCGATGTTCCCGATTCTCTTAGGGATAAAACGATCTTTGCGCTGGATATGGGAGCGCTGGTCGCGGGAGCAAAGTATCGTGGAGAATTTGAGGAACGATTGAAAGCGGTTCTTGATGAAGTATCCCAAAGCGACGGACAGATCATTATGTTCATCGACGAACTCCACAATATCGTCGGAGCGGGAAAAAGCGAAGGGGCGATGGATGCAGGCAATATGCTCAAGCCTCTTCTGGCGAGGGGAGAGCTCAATACGATCGGCGCGACTACTTTGGCGGAGTATCGAAAATATATTGAAAAAGACGCTGCTCTGGAGAGAAGATTCCAGCCTGTTATGGTGCTCGAGCCGTCACAAGATCAGGCAATTACGATTCTTCGAGGTCTGAAAGAAAGGTATGAACTCTTTCACGGCGTGACGATTCTCGACGCGGCGCTGATTGCCGCGGTGAAATTGTCTGAGAGATATATCAGCGATCGCTTTCTCCCCGATAAAGCAATCGATCTGGTCGATGAAGCGTGTGCGCTGGTGAAGACAGAACGCGAGAGCATGCCACAAGAGATGGATGACATTTCCCGCACAATCATGACAAAAGAGATTGAAGCGGAGGCGCTGAAGAAAGAGGTCGACGAGAGAAGCGTTCAGAGGCGTGAGGAGCTCGCAAGCGAGATCAGCGAGCTCAGAGCTTCGCTCGACGTCTTGTCGCAACGATGGCGTGCACAGAAGGAGGCGATCGATCGCGTCAATGATCTCAAAGCACGCATGGAAGAGACGCAGTTTGCCATTGAAGTTGCTCAGAGGGAATATGACCTTGAGAGAGTGGCGGCTCTCAGTTACGGCGAACTTCCACAGCTCGAAAAGGAATTGAAAAAGGCACAGGAAGATCTTCAGCAAGATGAGCATAAGCTTTTGCGGGAGACGGTGACGGAAGAAGAGATTGCCGGCATCGTCAGCATGTGGACGGGCATTCCGCTTGATAAGCTGATGGAAGAAGAGCGTGAGAAACTTCTCAATCTCGATCGAGAGCTCCATAGACACGTCATCGGGCAGGAAGAGGCGGTCTCGAGAGTCAGCGAGGCGATTTTGCGTTCACGTGGAGGCGTAAAAGACCCCTCCAAGCCCATCGGAAGCTTCCTCTTCCTCGGCCCTACGGGGGTAGGAAAGACAGAGCTGGCCCGAAGTGTGGCTCGAATTCTCTTTGACTCGGAGAAGGCGATGATCCGCATCGATATGAGCGAATATATGGAAAAGCACACGGTCTCTCGTCTCATCGGAGCTCCTCCGGGATATGTGGGATATGAGGAAGGGGGCCAGCTAAGTGAAGCGGTCCGCACACACCCCTATAGCGTGATTCTCTTTGATGAGATCGAGAAAGCGCATCGAGATATCTTCAATGTTCTGCTTCAAGTGCTCGATGACGGGCGCATCACCGATGCTCAGGGACGCACGATAGACTTCAAGAACACCATTATCATCATGACCAGCAACATCGGCTCGGATCTGTTGCTTCAGTCGATGCAGGATCATGCAGAGATTACAGAAGAGGCGAGAAGTGAAGTCATGGGAGAGCTGAATCGATATTTTCGACCGGAATTCCTCAACCGCCTCGATGAGGTCATTTTATTCCATCCGCTTAGCAGAGAGAATATGTCTTCGATTATCGATCTACAGCTTGCCGACATTCAAAATCGTCTGGCGGATCGAGACATTCGGCTTGAGCTTTGCGAAGAAGCAAAAGATTTGGTGATCCGAGACTCGTTTGATATTCGCTTTGGCGCCAGACCCATGAAGCGATATCTGCAGCGTCATGTGGAAACGCTTCTGGGAAGAGAAATCATCCGTGGAACGATTACTGATGGTGATGTTGCCGAGATTCGTGTAGAAGATGGAAAACTCTCCATACACAGGGCATAGACTTTGCATCTATGCTCTTTTTGTACTCTTTCGGGTAAATATGCAGAGTTAAGATAAATGCGGTATACTTTTGGGGTACAATAATAACAAAACTGACCATTCCAGGAGGTGTATTCTATGGGACTGATTAAAGCGTTTACAGGAGCAGTAGGCGGAGGACTTGCCGACCAATGGGTTGAAGCTATTGAACCTGATAATATGAGTGAAGGCATCGTCTTTACAAAAGGTGTTTTCGTAAGACGGGATGACCGTCGCAATGCCAATGTAAAGGGAAGTGCCGATATTATCTCGAACGGATCACTGATTCATGTCTATGAAAATCAATTTATGATGCTCGTAGACGGCGGAGCCATCGTCGACATCAGTGCAGAACCCGGCATGTTTAAGGTGGATAATTCATCGGCTCCTTCCGTATTTAACGGGGAACTCGGAGAGTCCATTAAAGAGACGTTCAATCGTTTTCGGTTTGGCGGCGCCACACCCCTTCGTCAGCAGGCATTCTATGTCAATTTAGCGGAAATTAAAGGGATTAAATTCGGCACGAGAAACCCGATCAACTATTTTGACACATTCTATAATGCCGAGCTGTTTCTGAGAGCTCACGGAACATATTCTATTCGCATTACCGATCCGATTTTATTCTATAAAAACGTGATCAGCAAAAATGCTACACGCGTTCATATCGATGAAATCAACGAGCAGTATCAGTCTGAATTCCTCGAGGGGCTCCAGGTGGCCATCAACCGCTTGTCAATGGAGGGAGAGCGCATTTCATTCGTTGTTTCCCAAAGCTCAAAGATCAGCGCCTATCTGGCAGACGCTCTGGATGATCTGTGGAGAGAGAAACGCGGATTTGAGGTTGAGTTTGTAGGCATCGCTTCCATCAGCTATGACGAGGCTTCGACAGAGCTGATCAATATGCGCAACCGCGGCGCGATGCTCCAGGATGCCTCCGTTCGTCAGGGGTATGTCCAGGGTTCCATTGCCAGAGGCCTCGAAGCTCTCGGCTCCAATGAAGCCGGAGGAGCGGCCATCATGGGAATGGGAGTCGGTATGAATGTTGCCGGAGGATTTATGGATTCCACCTCGCAGGCGAATATGGCGCAGATGGCTCAGCAACAGCAGGTCGCCCAGCAAACGCAGGCAGCAGCAGGGATGGCAACTGTTGCGGGCGGTTGGACGTGCAGCAACAGCCATGCCGGAAACACAGGGAATTTCTGTGCCACTTGTGGAGAGAAAAGACCGGAGGCCTCGACAGGCGCGGCATTTTGCACGAACTGCGGTCATAAATTTGAGGGAGCAAAGCCTAACTTCTGTCCGGAATGCGGAAACGCCCAGTAGGCTGCTATGTCAACGACCTCTTTTAAATGCCCCAATTGCGGGGCGGCCATTACCTATGTGCCGGGCACGGAACACACTAAGTGTCCCTATTGCCTTAGCGCACATACGCTTGATGCGCTGATTGCCAAACAAAAAGAAGAAGCAACAAAAGCGCAGCAATCCGAGATTCAAGAGCGAAAGCCTGAAATCGACCAAAGTGCGCTGCGCGAGTATATTTGCAACAGTTGTGGAGCGCAGGTGGTAACGGATGAAACCACCTCTTCCACCATCTGTTATTATTGCCATAATCCTGTCATCATCAACGATCGAATCTCGGGAGAGTTTCTTCCTGACAAGATTGTGCCGTTTCAGATCGACAGAGATGCGGCGGTGGAGCGTTTCTTAAAATGGGCGCGCTCCAAACGCTATGTACCCAAAGATTTCACATCTCCGTCCAATTTGGAAAAAATCACCGGCATTTATCTTCCCTACTGGGTAGCCAATGCGCAGGCGGAGATGGACATTGTGGGGCGAGGGGAGAACTCTCGCTCCTGGAGAACTGGTGATACGGAATATACGGAGACAAAAATTTATCAGTTCGAAAGGCAGGGCACGATAGAGGTAAACAATATCTCAGAACTTGCCTATAGTAAATTCGACAAAGATCTACTTCGCAGCATTGAGCCATACAAAGCAAAGCAGAAGAGAGATTTCGCCCTACCGTATCTCACCGGTTTTTTTGCCGAACGCTATGATATCGGCAGACAAGATGTAGAAGGCAGATTAGATGAGAGGGCGAGAAGGTACGCCCTTTCGCTTGCCAGAGATTCCTACAGCAAGTACTCAAATGTCCGGACAGAGCGCGAACAGGTAGATACGCAGATCGTCAGTTGGGAATACACTCTTCTCCCTGTATGGGTTCTGACGTATCATTACGGATCGAAAACGTATGTATATGCGATGAACGGGCAGACGGGAGAGGCTTTCGGAGAGCTTCCGCTGAATAATAGGAAGCTTGCCTTGACCTCCGGCGTGCTGTTTGCCGCTGTGGCGATTTTGGTGACTCTGGGAGGGTGGTTGATATGGTAAAAAAAACGGTCCTGGCGATCCTTTTGGTAATCCTTCTTGCCATTCCATCTTTTGCCGTGGGGACGGGAGTATATGACTATGGGAGTCTTCTTACTTCCGAGGAAGCGGCTGAAATAGAGCAGATTGTCACAAGTATGCAGCAGGCACATGGAATCGATGTGCTGGTTTTGACGCTCAATGACGCCGAGGGAAGATCATCGCGCAACATCGCTGATTACTTTATCCTCGACCATGTCGGAACCGATGAAAACGCACTTCTTCTTCTGCTCAACATGGACGAGCGGGAAGTATATATTTCCACAAGCGGCATTGCTATTGACATCATGACGGACGCTCGCATTGATGCGACGCTCGATGTCGTCATCGATAATGGAATGATAGACGCCGCATATGGCAATGCCGTCAAGGCGGGTCTGTCCCGCATCAATTCTTATTTTGAGTCGGGAGTTCCTGCAGATGGCTATCGTGAAGAAGAGACGGGTCCGAAACAACTTTATCCTATAGATGTGGCGCTGGGTGTTGGTGGTGGCGGAGCGACGGGGATCACTCATTTTTTCAGAACAAGGAAAAAATATCGAACAAAGACCAGACCCAAGCCCTTTGCCGTCGGATCGAACAGCTTTGTCAATTTGACGCATGGCGCCTCCGGCGATATTCTGATCGACACCAGACGAACCAGCCGCGTGATACCGAAAGTCAGCAGTTCTTCCGGAGGTGGCGGAAGTAGCAGTAGCGGTCGCAGCACGACGCACTCTACCGGTGGCGGAACTTTTGGAGGCGGCGGAAAGAAATTCTAACTTGACGAATGCATTTGTTGCGGTTTATGCTGGAAGTACAACAAGCAGAGAAAAAGGTGCTTAATTTATAGAGAGAATAGGGAACGGGGTGAAATTCCCCGGCAGCCCCCGCTACTGTAACGATGACAAGCTCGAAGCCACCGGAGACGGGAAGGACGATGCGCGGATGAATCGGAGCCAGGAGACCTGCCTTTTTCTTTAAAATGTCGACTTCGGTGGGAAGTAGGCCTCTTCTCCCCTTCGAAGGGGATTTTTCTTTGTTGTGCTGCGCCTGTATGATAACTGCCTCCCACAGTTGCGTGTTGAAGCCTCCCATTCAACAAATAGGGCGCCCTCAGAAATACTGCGGTATTTCTATTTTTTTGGAGATGATATGGATTTTGATATTCGGTTTAAAGCGGTTTCGTCAAAGAGAGTTCGACTTCACTATCATTTATATACAGGAAGTTTTACTCTCACGCATCCGAAATGGCTCTCAAAAATGAAAATTAATGAATATGTCATTGCTTGGGAGGGTTGGATGCTCAATTGCTTAAGAGAGCAACCTCCGCCGATCTTCAAGGAGGGGTGCGCTGTCACGCTTTTTGGCAGAGAGCGGATTGTGCGATTTGCACATCCGGAAGCAAAGAAGAGACGTGTTGAACTGAGTGAAGGCAGTGTTTTGCTCTATGGGAATTTCTCTGAAGGAGAGAGGGATGTCAAAGAGCAAGTGGAAACGCTACTTGAACATGAACTCTATGTGCGAGCGAGGCGGTGGATGAGGCACTTTGGAGATAGGATGCAGCTGCCGGATGCAGGTCTTTTCATCCGAAGCATGCGATCGCGGTGGGGGAGTTGTTTTCCGGGGAAAAAGAAGATTCATTTGAGTCGCTACTTAATGTATAAAGATGAAAAATTCTTACAAGAGGTCGTCTTGCATGAAATGCTTCATTTTCTCTATCCGAATCATCAAAAAGGGTTTAAAGAAGCCCTAAAAAGGTATAAAATGTAATGGACAGACAAGAACTAAATACTTTATATTCACCTAAAAGGAGAGTTTTATGAGAGAAGTTGTCATCGCCTCTGCAGCGAGAACCCCCATCGGAAGTTTTGGCGGGTCTTTTAAAGACACGTCAGCCGTTCAGTTAGGAATTGTAGCAGCAAAGGCAGCCCTTGAGCGCGCCGGCGTCACCCCTGACATGGTCGACGAAGTCTATACCGGAAATGTCCTTAGCGCAGGTATTGGTCAGAATGTTGCCAGACAAATCAGCCTTGGAGTCGGAATCCCTGTTGAAGTGCCTGCTATGACGATCAATATCGTCTGTGGAAGCGGGCTGCGAGCCGTCAGTCTTGCGTCGCAACTTATTTCTAATGGAGATGCAGATATCATCCTTGCTGGTGGCACGGAAAACATGAACCAAGCGCCATATCTCGTTCCCACCGCACGTACAGGAGCGCGAATGGGCGACGCCAAATTGGTTGACTCCATGATCAAAGACGGACTCTGGGACATCTTCAATAATTATCACATGGGCATTACCGCGGAAAATGTAGCAGAACAGTATAATATTGATCGTGAAACACAGGATAGATTGGCTGTAACATCACAGAATCGCGCAGAAGCCGCCCAGGCAGCCGGATACTTTAAAGATGAGATTGTAGCGGTCGAAGTTCCTCAGAGAAGAGGAGATCCGATCGTCGTGGCAGAAGACGAATATATCCGCAAAGGTGCTTCGTTTGAAGCCATGCAAAAACTTCGCCCGGCTTTCAAAAAAGACGGAACGGTGACAGCCGGAAACGCATCCGGAATCAATGACGGAGCCGCATTCCTCGTCGTCATGAGTAAGGAAAAGGCAGAAGAACTCGGTATTGAACCTTTAGCAACGATCAAGGGATTTGCCACTGCGGGTGTCGATCCCTCCGTTATGGGACTCGGCCCCATCCCCGCTACCAAAAA
This sequence comes from Tissierellia bacterium, assembly GCA_012520095.1. GTDB lineage: Bacteria > Bacillota > Clostridia > Peptostreptococcales > Acidaminobacteraceae > DUVM01. Next base: position 13,981 of record JAAYOV010000019.1, read on the forward strand.
AGCCCTTGAAAAGGCCGGTTGGAAAGTAGAAGACCTCGATCTTGTTGAAGCAAACGAAGCGTTTGCCGCTCAGGCTCAGGCGGTTATCAACGGTGTTGGATTTGACCCTGAAAAAGTCAATGTCTCCGGCGGAGCCATTGCTCTTGGCCATCCGATTGGAGCCAGTGGAGCCCGCATTCTCGTCACATTGCTCTACGGCATGAAGAGACTCGGCGTGAAAAAAGGCCTTGCTACTCTGTGCATCGGAGGAGGCATGGGCACCAGTCTCTTGGTTGAACGCGAATAAGAACTGAGAGCACAATATGTATGCCTCTATTTGGAGGCATACTTTTTTGCCAAAGTTATTCTTTATTTAAGCAAAGAGTATAAAGGTTTTGTTAGAGAGAAACGTTTTCTTTTCATAACTCGGGCTTGCAAAATCCTGAGAAAGTGTTAAGATTTTAACTGTTAGATATATTGCTCTAAGACCATATATTTTTATTTTAAGGAGGAGTCGTGGAATTTGGACTTTCGAATGAGCACACGATGCTCAGAAAACTGTTTCAAGATTTTGCACAGACGGAAGTAGAACCGATTGCTGCAGAAGTCGACGAAGAAGAGCGCTTTCCCGCTGAAACCGTCGAAAAAATGAAGAAGATGGGCATGATGGGCATTCCTTTCGCAAAAGAATATGGGGGTGCCGGTGGGGATCAACTTGCCTATGTATTGGCAGTCGAAGAGCTTTCAAAAGTATGTGCCACTACAGGAGTTATTCTCTCCGCTCATACTTCGCTCGGCGGTTATCCCATTGAAAAATATGGAACGCAAGAACAAAAGCAGAAATATCTTGTGCCGCTGGCCAACGGAACGAAGCTTGGAGCTTTCGGCTTGACCGAACCCAATGCCGGAACCGATGCGTCTCAGCAGCAGACGACCGCCGTTCTCGATGGAGATGAGTATGTGATCAATGGCACGAAAATCTTCATCACAAACGGAGAAAAAGCAGATATTTATATTATTTTTGCTATGACAGACAAATCGAAGGGCAACAGAGGCATCTCCACTTTCATCATTGAAAAGGGAACCCCCGGTTTTTCCTTCGGTCTCATGGAAAAGAAAATGGGAATCCGAGGATCGTCCACATGTGAGCTGGTCTTTGAAGATGTCCGCATTCCCAAAGAGAACCTCCTTGGAAAAGAAGGCAACGGATTCCGCATTGCCATGGACACGCTCGATGGCGGCCGCATCGGCATCGCTGCGCAGGCTCTGGGCATTGCACAGGGCGCGCTCGACGTGACCGTTCAGTACGTAAAAGAGAGAAAGCAGTTTGGAAGATCGCTTTCCCAGTTCCAGAACACTCAGTTTGTTCTCGCTGATCTTGCCAACCTTGTTGAAGCAGCAAGACTTCTTGTGTATAGAGCCGCATGGAACAAAGACCAAGGGCTTCCCTACGCAGTTGCAGCAGCACATGCAAAACTGTTTGCCTCCGAGACGGCAATGAAAGTAACGACAAAATGTGTCCAGCTTTATGGTGGATACGGCTACACTCGCGATTATCCGGTAGAGCGCATGATGCGTGATGCCAAAATCACGGAAATCTACGAAGGCACCAGTGAAGTTCAGCGCATGGTTATCTCCGCTGGTCTGCTGCGTTAGGAGGGTTTCATGAATATAGTAGTATGCATTAAACAAGTTCCCGATACGACCGAGGTAAGACTCGATCCTAAGACCGGGACATTGATCCGCGAAGGTGTTCCAAGCATCATCAACCCTGATGACCGCGCAGGACTTGAAGAAGCGCTGAAAATCAAAGATGCCACCGGCGCAAAAGTGACGGTTGTTTCCATGGGACCTCCCCAAGCAGCCGATGCGCTCCGCGAAGCTTATGCTATGGGAGCTGACGAAGTGATCTTGCTCACGGACCGGGCATTTGCCGGCTCTGACACTTGGGCGACATCTTCCGCTCTTGCCGGAACACTCAACGGATTAGAATATGATCTCATCATCGCCGGACGTCAGGCGATCGATGGCGACACCGCTCAAGTGGGCCCGCAGGTCGCAGAGCATCTGAACCTTCCCAGCGTCAGCTACGTCGAAGAAGTTCAGGAAATCACGGATGAATACATCGTCGTCAAACGTCAGTTTGAAGATCGTTACCAGATCATCAAGGTGAAACTTCCCTGCCTGATCACAACTCTGGGCGGAATGAATGAGCCTCGTTATATGCATGTTTCACGTGTGCTCGACTCTTATCGCAACGAAGATACGGTGACAACTTACACTGTCAATGATATTGAAGTAGATCATTCCAATCTGGGCCTTGCAGGAAGCCCCACGCGCGTGCGCAGATCCTTTACGAAGGGTGTAAAGGCCGCAGGCAAGGTATTTGAAGTTGATGAAAAAGAAGGCGCAAGAATTATTCTTGAGGCGCTGGAAGAACGCTTTATCATATAGGAGGCTGAAGTGTTACAAGATTACAAAGGAGTCATGGTCTTTGCAGAGCAAAGGGATGGACATCTTCAGAGCGTATCGCTCGAACTCCTTGGTAAAGCCAGGGATTTAGCAGAACAACTCGACACGCATGTAAGTGCTGTCGTCGTCGGAAAAGACGTTTCAAATCTAGTCAATATCCTGAGCCACTATGGCGCGGACAAGGTATATGCCGTTGAAGACGACAGACTTGAAAAATACATGACGGAACCCTACGTAAAAGCTGTCTTTGAGACGTGTCAACAAGTCAAACCCGACATCGTCCTTTTTGGAGCCACATCCATCGGCCGCGATCTGGCACCTCGCGTATCCGCGCGTGTGCACACAGGCCTGACTGCCGACTGCACATCACTTGACATCGATCCCGAGACAAAATTGCTTCTCATGACCCGTCCCGCTTTTGGCGGAAACATCATGGCCACCATCGTCTGTGAAAATCACAGACCGCAGATGTCTACTGTTCGCCCCGGTGTCATGCAGCGCATTGAGCCCGAAGACAGAGATACAGAACTCATCCGAATCGACGCCGGGCTTACCGACGCCGACTTCAATGTTGAGATTCTCTCAGAAGAAGTCGAGCAGAAGAAGAAGGTCAAGATCGAAGATGCGAACATCCTCATCTCTGCCGGTCGTGGTATCGGTGGGCCGGAAAAACTTCCCGTTCTGCAAGAGCTTGCCGATGTCATCGGCGGCGTAGTGTCCGGATCCCGTGCCGTCATCGACGCCGGATGGCTCCCCAAAGAGCGCCAAGTTGGACAGACCGGTAAGACAGTCCGCCCGGACGTATATTTTGCCAATGGAATTTCCGGAGCGATTCAGCATCTTGCCGGAATGGAAGAGAGTGAGTTTATCATCGCCGTCAACAAGAACCCGGAAGCACCTATTTTCCAGGTTGCCGACCTCGGCATTGTGGGTGATCTCAATCGCGTTCTGCCTGAGTTGACGAAAAATATCGCGGCTTTGAAAGAAAAGAAAGCAAAACAGGAATAAACGATAACCACATCGAAAGCGGATCGGGTTCAACCGATTCGCTTTTTTTATGTCTGCCGACATATGGGCTGATCTAACTTGTCATGTTGAAAATCTCGTAGAAATGTCGGATTTCGTGTACAATAATGAAACATACTTAGACTTGCGGAAAATAACGGTGATGAAACAGAGAAAAAGAATTCTTCGGCTCCTGCAATACATTCTTGGAATCAATATATTGGCATTAGGTGGCGCATTTTCAATCGTTGCAGGGCAGGGTACGACACCTGTCAATGCTTTCCCGTACGTTCTTTCACAGATATTTGACACGCATATCCGATTTTGGATGACGTCGGTGATGGGAGTCTTTCTTTTATTTCAGGGAATTGTATTGCGGGAGTTTCGTCCGGTGTATCTCCTGCAGCTTTTGGCTTTGGTTCCTTTGTCGATTTGAATTTGTTTCTCATCGGAGCAGACCTCCCTTTTGGATGGTTTGGCGTCATTTTATATATTACGCTGAGCGTTCTGTGCGTCTCTTTTGGCATTACCCTTTATGTGGATGCAGATCTCTTGCAGATGCCCACAGAAGGGCTCTTAAGCGCTTTGGCGAAAAAGTATCCCGAGAAGCTGCCGTTTCACAGAGGCAAGCTTTTTAGCGATAGTCTTCTTGTCATAGCTGCCGTTATTTTAAGCATGTCTATTTTGGGGGAGGTTCGAGGCGTAGGGATCGCAACAGTGATCAGCGCGCTCGGCAACGGCAGGATGGTTCGTGTCTTCGAGAAGCTCTTTGAATACGTAAGAAAGAACAGGAATGGATGCTAAGACAAGAAAATCCGGCGAAATTGCCGGATTTTCATTTTCTGATCGTAATATTTTCGAATATAGTCAGTGTCAGTCAGTCTTTTGGCTTTCCGGAAGGAAGTTCGACACTCGGATCATCTGAGGTGCCGTCTCCGAGGCTGATCGTCAGTCTGACATTGAAGTTGAGAGGGACAAGAGACTCATATGTACTCTGGTAGATGACTGTGCCCTTCGGACTGGACGATTGGACATAATTGACCGTATAGGTGATGTTAGCTCCCTTGCTTTGGAATTCATCAAAAAACAACTTTTGCAATTCTCCCTCATTGGTGGTCCCTCGCAGGTCCTTGAGATAGGGAAGACCGAGGGAATAGACAACCATAATTGTTTTGTCGTCTTTGTCGGAGAGTTTTGTGCCGGGAAGGATGGATTGTGAGATGAGATTACCGTAGGGAATATATTCGTCGTAGCGAGTATGGATGATGGTCGTAACGCCGACGGCTTCAGAAGCATTGTCCATGTTGTATTCATGGAAGTCGGGAACAATGACGGCCTCTCCGAGAGAGACGGTGATCGAGAAAGGATCATTTTTTGCTATTTTGTCTCCCTTTGGGACGGACTGCGAGATAACAAGGCCTGCTTCAATTGAGCTGCTCGTCGTTTCATCGACAGTAAGCTTTAGAGAATGGGTGCCGGCCCACGTATCGACTTCAGCTTTCGGCTTTCCGGTAAAGTCGGGAACAGAGATGTTCTTTTCGAAAACTTCAGGTCCGCGGGAAAAATAGGCAATGGCTGTATCTTTTCGCCTATAGGTTTCTGCAGTAATGTTCTTGTCTGCTATATTTAATGAGATGAATCTGCCGACCTCTACAGTATCTGAATACTGATTGACGATCGAGAAATTGTTGACCTGGTTTTCCTCCACCCACTCTCTTGCCTGGTCGACGGAAAAAGTCTCAAAGGCAGGGAGGGGGATCACTTCATCGGGGTCCGCTCCGAGCGAAGTCACTAATGTGACAGCAGAGCCCTTGCGAACCATTTTGTTTTGCGTGTCTGATTGGCTGATGACGGTGTTGACAGCATGGTCTTTGCTGTGTACCTGTTCAAGCAGAAAATCGATGCGGTTGCGAGTTCCCCACAAGCGTGCGTCCGAAATGTTTTTTCCGATAAAATCCGGCATGCGTACGTGAGTAAGACGATAGATTCCGAACGCGACAAGAAGGAGAAGAAGGACTCCGACAGCGGCAAGGATGATGTATTTCTTCCTCTGTCTGTCGCGGTATGAAGGATCGATGACCGTATCTTCGTCTGCGTACGTATGCCTGGCAGGAGGAGGCACCCTCTTCGATTTATCGGTTGAAGACGGAGGGACGACGACTTCTTCTACACTCATCTCCTCTTTTAACAGAGATTCCTGTGGAGCATCCTCTGTTTGGCAGACATCAGGGGCGTCTTCAAAAAGAGGAGATGGTTCTTGTGTTACAGGCTCCTGCGGCACATCATCTTCCTCTTCTATATCGTCAGGAAGACGGCGTGTTTGAACGGGCTCTTCAACAACCTCTCGTTCCGCCTTGTCTCTTTCTTCTTTTTTTACCATTTCCGCGTATTGATCGCGAGTAAATTTGGATAAGAAATCACTCATACTGTCTCAAAGCTCCTTTATGCAAGTGGAGGATGATGTCGCTTTGCTCAGCAATTTCTTTTGAGTGGGTTACGACGATGACGCATTTTCCGTGTTCATGCGCAAGCTTTTTAAATATATCGACAATCTCCTGTTCCATTGCCTCGTCGAGGTTTCCGGTCGGTTCATCGGCGAGGATGATCTCGACATTGGTAGAGAGCGCGCGGGCGATAGCGACGCGCTGCTGCTCTCCTCCGGAGAGTTTTGTAACACTTCGGTTGGCCTTAGAGCGGCTGATCCCGATATAGTCGAGAAGATTATAGGCGACTTCCTTTTCTCTTTCCGGGAGTTTATTTTCTGTGATGGACATGGCTACTTGGACATTTTCCACCGCACTTAGATAGGGAATGAGATTGTAACTTTGGAAGACGATCCCGATGCGATTGCGCCTGTAATTCTCGTATCCGATCTGTTTAATGTCGGTGCCGTTAAACAGAACTTGTCCGCTCTGCGGTTCATCAAGTGCTGAGATCATGGCAAGGAAGGTCGTCTTTCCGGAACCGGATTGTCCCCATATCGTATAAAATTTGCCTTTTTCAAAACTGACATCGACGTCGTTTAAGATATAGCGGCGAGACTCTCCGTCCTGATAATAGTATGTCAGATTTTTTGTTTCCAATATAGACATGATTCCTCCTTACATCAGGATCTTTCTTGGATTGAGGCGCACGATGTAGATCATCGGCACGAGGGTGGACAGCGCAATCGTTCCCATGCTCACGAGGAAAAAGATCAGGACGTAAGAGGGCGTCAGACGGATTTCATACGCTCCGGCGACATCTTCCATCGTAAGATCGCTGTTCATATAGTCATTAATACCGCTGCTGTAATATACTTCACCCCAGTATTCGCCTTCCGCTTGTTTTTCAAGCTGGGCTTGGATCATGGATCCGGACAAGCCGGAGGCGATGAGATTGCCGGTAAAGACAGACAAAACAATGCCGACAAGAGCGATGATGAGCACTTCTGCAATGATTTGCCCGAGGACTTTGCTCTTGCTTTCTCCAAGAGAGAGATAGACACCCAGTTCGTGCTTTCTGTCGCGCAGGAATAAGAGGACAACCAGGCTGACAATCAGCACAGAGGCGACGATGGCGACAATCAGAACATAGTTGGCCATCTTTGAAGTTTGCTCCACAGGGGCTGCTATATTTTCATAATTGTCGGCAGCGGTGGCGATGAGATATCTTTCAGGCAAAAGAGGCGTGACTTCCTCTTTGAATTTTTCGATATCGTCAGTGCTGTTGAGAATATAGATCGGCTCATACCAGTCAAACTGCATGTCATCCAACTTCACATCATCGTACATTTCGGGATTGGCTTCAATTTCTGAGAGCCTGTAATTGCGATTGATTTTGCTGATAAAACCGTTGGGCATGTAGACAGTGTTGACGTTCTGCTGTTCAGTCCATGCCTGATTCCACTTGTCGCCCTCGTTTTTTGAACTCTGATTTTGCGATGCGGGAGTCGTGGCGGCTTCGACGAAGCCGATGACTTTGACAGGATTGTCGATTTCTTTTGAGATGTTCGGCATGCCCGTTTCATCGTTATAGTTTTGATAGTCCATCACATAGTTTGTGAGAACGATCGTATCATCGATGTTGATATGGTTAAGTTCGGCCAAAGCTTTTGAGATGATGGCAACCGGGGCCCCTTGGTTGATCTCTTCTTCTGTGAAGACACGTCCTCCCACAAGGTTTAGCCTGCCTTCTTCAATTGCGAGTATCTTGTGATACTGAACACCGCGAAGAATGAAAGCGTAGTATTTGTCCCAATCATCGTTCATCCCCATGTCTTGTTCTAAAAAGAATTGTGGGATGAAGCGCTGCAGGGCAGAGGATCCGGTTCTTGATTCCGTGGAATAGTCAAAGTATTTTACATAGGGGCTTTCCCCGATCATCTGCATTAATTCAGGAGTAGGGGGTGCGGTTTCCGGCATGTCTTCCGGATTGTTTTGGAACTCCTCCCAGAGCTTGTCCATGGCCGCATAGTCCACTCTGATCGTGGCCGCCGCTCCCATGTCGGCCTTGATTTTTTTCTCAACATTTATGGAAGCCTGCTGAATAGAGATGGCGCCTGCAATGGCATTTCCGAGTATCAATATGATCAGCAGAAGCAGCAATGATTTGCCGGTTCTGCGCGTGATGCTTAGCCAAGCGCGCTTTAAAAAACTCATAGATAAATCCTTTCTATCGGACAGCATGTGTCCGAAGCAACCTAATTTGACGGCGATTCGCTGCGGTGTATGCTTTTCTTATCCTCTGCGTTAACGCGAAAGGAGCTGTGACAAGAAAACAAATGAAGAACCTGATTCGTCCACCGATGCCGTACATTATATATTACCATTAAAAAACTCTTCTCATTCACTGATTTTGAGTTATGTGGACCATATTTGTCAACATAAAAACAAGTAAAACATCTTGTTCAACCGGACGAGATGAATTATTGTTTAAAAATATGTATCCAAGCATAGAAAAGGCCTCCTTTCGGAGGCGTTTTGCATATTTTTAATTTCGCTCGATATAATCGAGCATCTTCAGGAGTCTTTCCTTGCCGTCATCGCCCTCCAAGCATTCATCGACATAGCTGGTTAGCACTTTGTACTGAAGCCGCTTGAGTGAGGAGCTGAGCGCTCGAAGCTGCAGCATAATTTCGTCACAGGGGGAATCTTTTTCAATCATCGCCTCGATGCCGGCTGCGTGCCCTTGAAGTGTTTTTAATCGGTTGATGAGATCTTTTTTCTTTTTATCCATTTTATTAGATGAAGAGATTCGTGTCGGCTTCTTCAGCAGCCCCGAGATAAGTGGCGACTCCGCCGAGTTCGACTCCGTCAATCAGTTCGGCTTCGGTGATCCCCATGAGATCCATGCTCATATTGCAGGCGATGAGGCGAACTCCGTTTTTCTGTGCTTGAAGGAGAAGATCTTCTAGAGAGTCTACAGAATTGTTTTCCATGACCTTTCGGATCATCTTGGGGCCAAGCCCTAAGAAGTTCATGCGGCTGAGTCCCATTTTGGTGGTGCCTCTGGGCATCATCTTGGAGAACATATCCTGCATGACGGGCTTTTTGACATCGACCTTGTCACTCTTTCTTAGAGCGTTGAGTCCCCAGAAAGTGAAGAAGATCGTAACTCTTCTGCCCATGGCGAGTGCACCGTTTGCGATGATTAGAGCGGCAATTGCCTTATCAAGATCTCCTGAGAAGAGGACGATTGTTTTGTCATCTCCTTTTCCTGAGGAGGCGAGGGGAAGGGAGAGTTCCGAAGTCCCCTTTTGGATGAAGGCTTTGACTTTGCCGTCTTCCATGGATCCGGAAATATAGCGGTTATGCGTCTTCTGTGACCAGACGGGCAGATCGCGAAGGAGTCCGGGATCGGTGGCATGAATTTCGAAGATATCCCCTTCTTCAGCGTGTTCCATTGTTTTGGAGATGCGCATGATGGGGCCGGGGCATCTCATGCCTTCCAGGCGAAGCAGTTTGGCATTGGAAAAATCCAACGCGACGTGCTCTTGGGCCGGCGAAAGAGGAGCGTAGTCAACATAGAGATTCGCATAGGCTCTGTATCCGCTTGCCAAATAGTAGACGTCTTCAAATCCATTGTTTCTGAGAAGCTGTTCGGCAAAGTAGCCGCGCTTTCCGATGGCGCAGTTGACGACGATCGTTCGATCTTTAGGCAACTCATTGAGACGGCCTCTGAGTTCTCCCAGTGGAATATTGACGCTTCCCGGAATTTCGCCTGCAAGTATTTCATCTTTTTCTCGTACATCGATGAGGAAAGGATTGTCCAGTTTTGCCATATCCTGAGCAAAGATAGGACGGGATCTGCCTTTTAAAATATTGTCAGCAATGAACCCCATTTGGTTGAGGATGCCCTTTGCAGAGGCATAGGGGGGAGCATACGCCTGTTCATGCTCTTTGAGGTCTTGAACCGTTCCGCCCTTTTGGAGGAGAGCTGCAAAAATGTCGACGCGTTTATCGATGCCTTTCATTCCTACGGCTTGGAATCCGAGAAGTTTTCCGGAGGGCTCAAAGAACATCTTTGCTTGAATATCCATTGCGCCGGGATAGTAGTTTGAGTGGGATGGACCGGTGAACTGCAAGAAGAGATAGTCTTCACCGTATTTTTTTCCGAGGCGGGCAAGCGTCTTTTCTCCCAGTCCTGTTGAACCTGCAGCGAGGTCAAACACCTGAGCAATGGAGGTTCCGAGGGTTCCCGGATACGGGACAGGGTTGCCGAGAATAGTATCTGCGACGAGGCGACCCATTTTGTTTGCCGGTCCTGCAAGAGGGATAAAGGCCTCCGTGCGCGTGATGAACTCTTTTACCGCAACGGCGTCTCCAATGGCATAGACGTCGGGAGCGTTGGTCCTAAAATACTCATCGACCAGGAGATGTCCGCGTTCTCCGATGGAAAGACCGCTGTCTTTGAGAAACTGGGTTTGCGGCCGCACGCCAAGAGAGAGGAGAATGAGTTCCGCTTCCACTCTTTCGCCACCTTCAAGGACGACGGCATTTCCGTTTTCGGTTCTTTCAAAGGATTCAACCGATGCTTCCAGACGCAGGTCGACTCCCTTTACCCGCAAGTGATGATGCAGATATTCCGCCATCTCTTTATCAAGCGGAGCCATGACCTGGTTGAGTCGCTCGATCAACGTCACGTGGATGCCGCGATGAACTAAGTTTTCCACCATTTCAAGGCCGATAAATCCTCCGCCGACGACGACGGCTCTCTTGGGATCTTTTTCTTCAATAAACTCATAGATTTGATCCGCATCGGGAACGGTCCACAGTGTAAAGATGCCCTCCGACTCCATACCGGGAATTGGCGGCCGAAGTGGCGTCGAGCCGGGAGAGATGATCAGAGCATCGTATGATTCATGATATCGCTCACCTGTCTCATGGCTGAGAACTTCCACCTGCTTGTTTTGTGTGTCCACATGCAGAACTTCATTTCTCGTTCGCACTTCAACGTTGAATTGAGCAAACATCTGCTCAGGAGTAAGGAGAAGCAATTCTTCTCTCTCTTCAATGACGCCGCCCAGATAGTAGGGAAGGCCGCAGTTTGCATACGAAATATAGGGGCCCTTTTCAAAGAGGATGATTTCGAGCTCTTCGCTTCCTCTTCGAAGTCGCGCCGCAGCACTTGCGCCTCCTGCCACTCCACCGATAATTAATACTTTTTTCATATTACCTCCTACCCCCGGGGGAGGGGGTGTACTGTTTTTATATTATATGATAATGATCTTTCTGGCAAGGCTTTTAAAGAAATAAAAATGTGTTATTATCTAAATACTCTCATCGAAGAAAAATCGAGGTTTTCTGTCTTGATGAGTCTACAATGGCTTGCTGGTACTTCTGTGGTCTCGGAGATATAATATCGACATGAAAACGGTGAAAAATAGACCGATCGGAATGTTTGACTCTGGAGTGGGAGGCTTGAGCGTCCTGCGTGTTTTCCTGAGGAAATTTCCGACTGAAGATGTCTTGTACATTGGAGATACCGCCCATTTTCCCTATGGAGAGAAGACACCTGAAGAAATTAGTGCATATGGAAGGCACATAGCTGAATATTTCAAAGAAGTGGGAATCAAGCTTCTCGTCATTGCTTGCAATACGGCGACGGTGTATTCACTCGATGTTGTAAAAGAAGTCATGGGGGATATTCCTGTTATAGGGGTCATCGAAGCCGGAGCGCGTGCAGCGCTTGAGGCTGTCAAGGGAAAGAAAATCGGAGTCATCGCCACAAAGGTCACGGTTAAATCGGGCGCTTATCCGGCAATGATTCGATCTTTAGGAGGAGGTGAGAAGGTCCTGGCTGTGCCTACTCAACGATTTGTTTCACTTGTAGAGGATGGAGAGCTCGATACGGATTATGCCCGGAGGGTTGTCCGTGAAGATCTGTCTCCCTTTTATGAGGATCCTCCTTCCGGTTTGATTTTAGGTTGCACGCATTTTCCGGGCTTATCCCATTTGATTCAAGAAGCGCTCCCGGGTGTGGTACTGATTGATCCGGCATATGCCCTGGTAGATGAAGCCGCTGACGTTCTTGCCAAGTCGGGACTCCTGAGAGAAGATGGGGATGGAAGAGTACAATTTCTCGTCACCGGAGATCCCGAAAGCTTCTCACACAGCGGATCCGTTCTTTTGGGCCGGCCCATTACAGATGCGCGAAAATTGATTCTCTGATGACGCCTTGAGAATCCCATTATAAAAAAGCCCAGTAGGGCTTTTATTCTTGAGGCGATACGGGTTTGAATCGTGTTTTTAGCTAAGCGGTTTATCGGAATTCTACCGGAACACCTCTTTGCAAGATGCAGGCTTCTATTCCTCTGTCTCTCAATTGCTCATAGTACTCGGCGATGATGTCTTCCTCGCCGTGTGCAAGGAGCACCTCGCCGATATGATCTGCGCTCTGCATCCAGCGTCTCAGGTCTTCTTTGTCAGCATGACCTGAAAAACCGTCGACAGTGAGGATTTTGGCGTGTACTTTTACGCGCTCTCTGTCGAGGACAACAAAATCTTCTCTGTTTTGAATTTTTCTTCCGTTTGTCTCTTCCCCTTGATAGCCGACAAAGATCACGGTGGCGTTTCTCTGCGCCAAATATGTGCGCAAGTGGTGAATGATGTGGCCGCCTTGAACCATTCCACTTGAAGAGATAATAATTTTTGGAGAAGGGTCGCGATCAAGTGCATAGCTTTCTTTGCCGGAGACAATGGATAGATTGGGCATGTAAAGAAGTTGCGGATCATATTCATCATTCATCCGCTCAAATCCTCTAAGATAGAGTTCTCTTCCTTGTATTCCCAAAGGGGAGTCCATATAGATGGGTATGCGGTAAAATTCATTGATTTTTTTCTGTTTTTTGGCCATCAGATGGAGTCCGTAGAGGATCTCGGAAGTTCGTCCGATTGAAAAGGCGGGGATGACGATGGTGCGATCGTGGGAAAAACTTCTTTCAATATGCTCAAACAGCTCCTCAAAAGCTTCCTCCATCGGCCGATGAGTCGTCGTTGCGTAGGTCGATTCACTGACGAGCACATCACAAGACGGCATGGGCGCAGGATCCGGATACAGGAGGGTATCGTAGCGCCCCATGTCCCCACTAAAGACGACGCTTTTAGTCGGAGTTTCAATGTGTATAAAGGCACTTCCTAAAAGATGGCCGTTTGGCATGAATCGAAAGCGGATGCCTGCGTTTTCACCTTCATGGTAAAAGGGCATCAGCACAATTCTGGAGAGAAGTTCTTCGACATCAGCTTCTGTGTAGAGAGGATTCTGGCTTCTTTCTTGGATAGACGCACTGTCGCGAAGCAGGGGCTCAAGCAGGCGAAATGTATCATGCGTCATATAGATGCGACCTCTGAAATTTCTTAGCAGGGGAAGCCTTCCCGAGTGATCGATATGCGCATGCGTCAGAAGGACAAAATCGATATCTTCAGAAGAGTAGGGAAGAGGCTCTCTATTTTTTTGCTCTATTTGTGTACTTCCTTGAAAAAGCCCGAGGTCGACGAGAAAACGAACACCGTTTGTTTCGACGAGATAATTGGAACCGGTGACTTCATTGGCGGCACCGAAAGCAGTGATGATCATATCCACCTCCGCTATAATGTATACCTTTTTATTATGTGTCGGTAACGTTTTTTTAAATTTTGATTCATGTGATAATCTTAGTAAAATGATAATTATGAGGCGAACAGCCTCGTAATGGCTGGAAACAGACTGAAAATCGATGTTCTTGTCTATAACGATTCGTTGGCTTATAATGTAAAAACGGAGGCGCGATGAAAATAGCAAAGCGAATTGAGGATAGCAAGCAGATCAGAAAACAAAAGAAAAACTCGGATTCGGCCTTGTCTCGTATCAAAGATCCGACAAAACGGCTTTAAGGGAGTACAGGCTGTCATGGTCGTGCGACGGATGCGTAAAACCTTGTTGTGGGTCGCTTTGGCAGGGCTTTTTATGTTGCTCATCGGCTGCTCTGGGGCTGCAAGAGAAAAGAAATTTCCGATTTCCTCTTCCCTGACACCCCCTCCTGAATCGTCGGAAGTCGTCTTTGATACGCTTCCAAAAGATTATTATTTCGTACAGGTGGAAGATGCGGTCCTTACAGATGAGGCCGGCGAGGTTATTCGCCGTCTCTTTTTTCAAGAGAGGGTGTTTCTAATACGAAAGGGAGTCCAGCGCACATTGGTTGAAGATTATGCCGGCAATCAGGGATATGTAGAAAGATCGGTTCTCGGCAAGGATTTCATCTCTGACATCGGAGAAATATACAGCGGTGTCGAATATGGGGCGTATGCGGAGAAGAACAAACCCTACAAGGACTATAAGCCGGTGAGAGCTGTGTATATGCCTCCGGTACAATTGGAAAATGTCGATGTCTTTCTGCAACGACTAGAAGGCACTTCGATCAACTCGATTGTCATCGATTATAAAAATGACTATGATCAGATCCTTTTTCCTTCTCCGGCTACTCAGGAAATCAAAATCGACTCTTCCCCGGCATTCAACGAATCTCCGGAAGAATTCATGACAAAGATCAAAGAGAAAGGGTTTCACACGATCGCCAGGATTGTCGTCTTTCGATCCGATAACTATGTTTTGGCGTATCCGAAGCATTCAGTGATGGATGAAGCGGGAGAGCTTTATTATTCTGAAGGGAGTTATTGGGTGTCTCCTTACTGTCGAGAGATGTGGGATTATATTGTAAAACTGAGCAATGAGGCTCTGGCATACGGCTTTGATGAGATACAGTTTGATCATTTGAATTTTCCGGTTGCCGATGGAACGCAATTGAGTATGCGAAACCTTGAGGATGAAAGTCGGCCGGAGGCAATTCAAAAATTCCTTTTCCATGTTCAAAGCTCTTTGGGCAATAAAGACGCGATCATCGGCGTCAATGTCTTCGGCTGGTCGGCGGTCGTACCTTCTGATATTGACATCGGTCAGCAGTGGGAGGCGCTCAGTGCCGTATCGGATGTCATCTCTCCAATGTTTTATCCGAGTCTATTTTCTGCGGGAAATCTCGGATTGGACAGACCACAGAGAGAACCATATGAGACAATAAAACGGGCTTCTCAATATGCCCTTGAGAGAAATGAAAATCTGCCGACTCCTGCATTTATCAGGCCATGGCTGCAGGCATATGATTACGATATTGCGTATGGAGAAGAGGAGATTTCTGCACAGATTCAGGCGCTTAAAGATCTCGGGATTTACGAATATATGCTGTGGAATCCGGACGGACAATATGAATTGGGAGGATTGAATGACGCATCGACAAATCGCTGAACAGCTCCTTGACATCGGGGCTCTGCTCATCCGTGACAGGGAGCATCTATTTACTTGGGCTAGCGGGATTCGCTCTCCTATTTACTGCGACAATCGCCTTACGCTCAGTTTTCCGGCTGTTCGAGATGAGATCGCTTCTGCTTTTGTTCAAAAAGTGGCAGAATATTCGGAAGTAGATGTCATCGTCGGCACGGCAACGGCGGGCATTGCACATGCGGCATATCTTTCGCAGAAGCTCGATCTTCCGATGGCATACGTTCGCTCTTCGGCAAAAGTTCACGGAAAAGGGGAGATGATTGAGGGGGTTGTCCGCAGCGGAGACAAAGTTGTACTGATAGAAGATTTGATCAGCACCGGAGGGAGTTCATTGAAAGCGGCGCAGGCCCTTCAGAAAGCGGGGGCCGAAGTGCTGTGCGTGTTGAGTATTTTTACGTATCAGTTTGAAGAAGCGAAAGATGCCTTTGAGAAGGCGGCGATTCCGACTTGGTCGATTACCAATTACAGTGAAGTGTTGACGATTGCCAAAGAGCGCGGGCACGTTTCAGAAGAAGAAGCCGACCTTCTTTCCGCATGGTCAAAAAATCCCAGGATGTTCACCTGATGAGACTTCGGAAAGTAAAGAATTTAGAGGCGCGCCTCGATACGTGCAGAGGGCGCCTGCTCCTTGAAAAAGAGCCCACATGTTTTCAGAGTGTCTTTGGAAATGATCATCCGGTGATCGCCGAGTTCGGGATTGGAAGAGGTAAGTTTATCCTTGAAATGGCCAAGCGCCACCCGGAAAAGAATTTTTTCGGCGTTGAGCGTGTCGACTCAGTGATGATTCAGGCGATGGAAAAAGTGCGTGAAGAGAAAAACATTCGCTATTTAATAGCCAATGTAGAAGATCTTGTAGAGATATTGCCTGACAATTCTCTCAGCGGGTTATTTTTGAATTTCTCCGACCCCTGGCCGAAAAAAAGAAATAGAAAAAGGCGTTTGACATATAGAGACTATCTGAAGCAATATGACAGATGGTTAATTGAAGGTTCGACGGTGCAGCTGAAGACAGACTCCGATATTTTATTTGCCTTCTCTATAGAGGAGGTTTCGCAGACCGGTCATATTCTTAGAGATGTGACGCTGGATTTGAGCAAGTCTTCGGCATATGAAGACAATATTCGCACGGAGTATGAGGAACGATTTGCTGAGCAGGAACTGCCAATTCGCGCGCTTCGCTATGACTCCGGAAAGGCGTTATTATGATGGAAATTCTTGTCGTCCTCGGCATTATTGCTCTGGATCGCCTGACGAAGATGGCCGCCGTTACTAAGCTTGCCCCGATCGGCTCCGTTGCGATATGGCAGGACGTATTTCATTTGAGCTTTTTTACTAACACAGGCGCGGCTTTCAGTATTTTAAGCGGAAAGACCCAGCTTCTCGGATTTCTTTCCGTTTTCGTCAGCGTCTGCTTGATTGGCTATCTTGCTCGATATCGCAAAACGCTCTCGACAATCTCCAGGCTGGGACTCGCTTTTATCTTGGGAGGAGCCATAGGAAACGGAGTCGATAGATTACTGTATGGAGCGGTGGTCGACTTCTTCGATTTTCGCCTGATTCGGTTTGCTATTTTTAATGTTGCGGACAGTTTTATTACGGTAGGAACAGGTCTACTCATTCTCGGAGTGATTTTTTATGATAAGGAGTTTTTACGGTGACTATAGGAATTCTAGCGGCTTTGAAGGTGGAACTTCTCGATCTCTTGGAAAACAGAGAGCAGATAGAAGAAAAAACAATAGCGGACAGCACATTTTTCCTGTTCGAAGACGGCGAGCACACACTTGTCCTTTGTGAGGCAGGAGTAGGAAAAATCAATGCGGCCATGGTGACCCAACAGATGATCGATCATTTTGATCCGGATATTCTTATCAATACCGGCATTGCCGGAAGTCTGCAGCCTTACGTCCATGTCATGGATACGGTTCTTGCCACAGATGCTACTCTTCACGATCTGGACCATCGCATCATGCGCTCGTTCAAGCCGTTTCAGGATCACTTTATAGCGGATGAGAAGATTTTGGACGGTTTAAAAGCGGCAGCTGCTGAACTGGGGCTGAGCGTTCATACAGGCCGAATTCTCACCGGAGATGTATTCGTCAACGATCTATCTCTTAAAAAGAATCTGGCAGAAAAATATGAAGGGCTCTGCGTAGAGATGGAGGGGGCTGCCATAGCACAAGTTGCTGTAAGAAACAACATTCCGTTCGGCATTGTTCGAACTATTTCTGATGAGGCCGATCATGAGGCGGACATCTCTTACGATCAATTTGAAGAGATCGCTGCAAGGAGATCGGCGGCGCTCCTTCGCCAATTTGTGCAGTCTTTTTCATAGGAACCAAAATACATAATTTGCACGAATAAGAATATTTTCGCTTAAAATAATAGGAAAATCTTGAGGTCAAGGCTTTCCTATTTTGTGGAGAGTTTATTGCACTAGTGATCCCGTTTTGATTTTATCGATTTCATATACGTTTGCAAGGGTTATTTCTTCAGGTGAAAGCTTGTTATTTTCCGGTAAGACGGAGATAACATCAGCAAATGAATAGGAACCTCGTATGTCGGCAGGGTTCCATTCTTCATTGAGAACGAGTTGGGGGTGTTTGAGCGTTTTGTTTTGCCAATAACCTAAAAGAATGGCGCTCCCGACGCCAAGCACAAAAACGAGCAGAATTAAAATAGCAACATGTTTTTCCCGCAGCTTCACAGGGTTTTTGCTGCCTATCAATGGACGCAGCCCCAGAGAAAGAGCTTCCGGTTTTGGGCAAGCTTGACCGGAGATGCATTTCATGCATGAAATACAGCGCGCATCACGAACGGTTTCCATTTTTTCTACAGGGATATTCATCGGGCATATTGTGGAACAGCGGCGACAGGAAACGCAAATCTCGGGATTGCGCCGTATAGGAAAGATTCGGATTTTATTGAAAAGCCCTAAAATAGCGCCAAGTGGACAAGCAAATTTGCACCACGGCCTCTCTATGAACAGGGAAGCCGCGAGTGTGAGGAGCAGTACGACGGCGGCTCCGACAGCGATGTCTCCTGTCCAAAAACGAAATAGAGCGTGGTAGGGGTCGAGTTGAGTGAGCAACAGATTTCCGCTTTGCGCTGCAATGTAGACGACAAACCCTAAAACGACATAACGCAAAAACCCTAAATAATATGCAACACGCTCGGGGAGGCGGTGATTATAGCGCTTTCTCCAAATTTTTTGCCCGATCTTGCCTATCCATTCCTGCACGCTTCCTAAGGGGCAAATCCAACCGCAGAAAAAGGAGCCCAGCAAAAAACTTAAGAAGAAGATGATCGCAATCAAGGTCAGATTCTTTGGCTGTAATGCTTCGTTTGATGTCAAAATAGAACAGAGACTCGTGACAACGCCGAAAGGGCAAAAAGCGCGAAGCGACAATCCTTTAAAATAGGACAGATGCAAAGTATGACTGATCGATATCAAGGCAATGATGATAAAGAAGCCCATTTGCACCAATAGCCGCAGTTTTGATTTTTTCTTCATTTTGTCTCTCCGAAAAGTGGTAAAAACGGCATATTACATATTGCTCGGCAACGAGCAATCAAAGGCCGCGCTCGAAGGCTCGCAGATGTTTTTGCGACGCTTTCATCAGTCTTTCAAATATGATTCTGACATCATTGGGAAGATCCTCATCGAGAAAACGCTCATACATGGCGATATTGTCTATTTCTGCTTGGACGCCTGTGGCATACGCATCGGCAAGAGTTCCGGCAAACGGGCTTGGATCGGTCTCATATTCGGGCAGAGGAAGCTCGTAAACTGTAAAGAACGGAATCAACATATCGATGTGGTTGTTTTCCGCCTCGCGAATATTAATAAATGGTCTGATTTCTCCAAATGCATCCATGATCTTAGTGTATGCATCCCGAGCCAGATATTCGTCCTCAAGTGCGTAGCGCAGCATGCTTGCCACTTCCAAGCTATTGTCTTGCGCGGCAGCAGCTACGCCGAGCAGTGAGCGATCCGATATCCCTGCCGGTGTAGGGGTATCAGTTTTCGCGTCAGTCTCAGCGGGAGTAACGATTTCTGTGACGACATTGTTTAAGTCTGGAAGCTCATCTGTCTGTTTCATTTGATTACAGGCCGCCATCAAAAGGCCGACAAGTAGTATTAAACACAAAAAGACATCAAATTTTTTTATATTATTATTCATAGAAATCTCCTCTTTCTATGAATACGAATGAGAGATCTCGATCCTTTCACGATGTAGTGGAATAAATAAAAAGTGGGGTAAGGGCGCTTATCGGATGAAATAGTGCCGGAATCGGAAACAAGATGATAGCGAGTCTAAAGGAGAGTTTGATTTATGCTTCACTGGAGATGTGGAAAGCAAGGTACGTAAAAAGGTGGTTTAACTGAAATAGCTAAACCACCTGTATTTATAGGTTTTATTCCTATTGAGAAGGCAATTTATTACTACATTAGGATTTATTTTTCTGTTTCCTAAATAATACTAAAACGCCTAAAGCAATCAGGACAAGTCCCCCTGCGAGGAAGAGGTTGTCGCCTTCGCTTCCTGTAGAAGGCAACGTCGGCGGATCGTAGCAGTTGTGGAAGGAGATCTTCTCTTCTTCAAGCGTCATCTCCGCATCCAATACTCCCTCAGGATTCTCGCTCACAACGACATTGACCGTAAACACTGTCTTATCATACGTTACATGCTCCGCACTTCCGGGTACTTCCTTCACCACGAACTTGTACGTCCCGACCTTATTCAGTTCAATCTCAAAAGCGAAGCTTCCGTCTGCATTGTTTGTCGCCGTGGAAATGAAGTG
>JAAYOV010000020.1 GCA_012520095.1 Tissierellia bacterium
GCATCACAATACACGGCGACATAACGTGCCTTTACAGTCCTAGCGTGAAAGGCTTTCACATCCTTATCGAGGAGCCCGGCGATATTGGATATGGTGGTGGCGGAGTAATGATGACCGTACATCTTCTTGGGTGAAATCAGCGATTTCCCGTGTGGTAATGCCCTTTTGATACAGCCGGATTTCGCTCCGGGTCTTCGGCTCGCTGTTTATGAGGTGGAATTGTCTGTTGATGGAATTCTCCCAAACGGTCTCGGGGGATCTGAAGCTCTAAGGTGCCGTAGATGGTCTTGAGGCTGCGGGTGGCATATCCGCTTGCGGAAGTTTCCCGAGTTATAGCCGATAGGATCCCATTTTTCGTAGTCGAAAAAAGCGGTACGTTTTGTCTCCAAAAGATGATTGATTGCCTTTTCCAAATGACTTCTGAAAAGCTCTGTGGGATCCATACCCGAAGATAAACAACGAATAAGTTCTGTGGTAAAATCATGCATGAGAGGGTCTCCTTCGTGTAGCGGTTTTGCCTTGTTAACAAAATTCTACAAGAGTTGATCCTCTTTTGCATCTTCTTTAGAGGCTCAGAGTTTACACAGATATTTTATACTATATTTGAATGATTCAAATCTTTATCGACAATTGAGAAAAATCCATATGCTTTGTTCCTTCTGATATTTGTTTAAAGATGGATGCTTTCACCGGAGACGAGAAGGTGTACGGTGGTGGAATGGTCTTTCATCTTCTCTTGGAAGATGGGCAGTATCTGAGGCTGATCGGCAAACTGTATCGGGAAAAAGTGTTTGGGATTCAGGCGCTTTATAGCAGCCATCGGGCCATGAACATATTCTTCTTCAAGCCGATAATCGACGCTAAAAAAGAGTACAGTGGGATTGATGTTTTCAAAAAAACTTAGGTATCGATCGAAATCCTTCTCCATGATTTTTCGATCGCTTGGCTTGTCCTCAGGCCAGTACCATAGATTGAGATTTCCGGCATATAAAAGGGTCTTATTGCCCAAATTTAGTTGTATGGAAATTCCGTGATCCGTACTTCCTGATGCTCGAATATGAAGATTTTGAAGAGTGATTTCTTCAAAAGGAGACAGATGCAGGACGGGAAGATGGAAAGGAGCATGGATGTCATGACTTAAGAGGTAGAGATCGCCGTCGCTTTGAAAAATCCTCGTGCTAAAAAAAACCGGATGGGCGTCCGTGACGACAAAAATACGTCCTTTGTCATTTTTTGGCGGAAGGACTCCATCCGTGTAATTAAATATAATCTGCGTGTATTCATCTTCAGCTACATAGCAATTATGCCGTATAAAGGTGATCTTCACTTGAGCTCTCCCTCTATGTTGTCGAGTTCCTTTAAAAAGAGAGCACTGCTTGCATCCGATGGCATTTGAAACTCCCATCTTGATGATAGGCAGAGAGGTAGCACTTTTGCGCTATCGGGAGCGGTGTTTCTTTTAAATTGTTGAGAGATGAAGCGTCGGTAGAAGTTCTTTAAGCCGTGAAGCAGGATTTTGTCGTCGTATCGATCGGCAAAAGCATAGGAGGCATGCAAGAGAATCTTGCGGGGTGAGAAGCCACGGATGACTTGATAGAGGTAAAAGTCATTGAGATCGTAGTCGCCCAAGATATCTTCGGTTTTCTGCATGACATTGCCCTTTTCGTCCGGCGGAAGCAGCTCAGGACTGACAGGAAGCTTCAAAACAGAGAGGAGAGCTTCTTTTCGATCATCGACCTGCTGATGAGCATACCAATAGACCATGGCGCGCAGAAGCGTCTTAGGCACAGAGGCATTGACACCGTACATGCTCATGTGATCGCCGTTATAGGTAGACCAACCAAGCGCGATTTCGCTGAGATCTCCTGTGCCGACGACGAGTCCATTTTCTTTATTGGCCAGATCCATTAATATCTGTGTTCTTTCTCTAGCTTGTGCATTTTCATAGACAACCGAGTAGTCATCAGGATCATGCTCGATATCACGGAAGTGGAGGGAAGTCGATTCTATGATTGGTATTTCTCGCAGCCTGAGTCCGAACAGAGTGCAGATTCTTCGTGCGATGGATAAAGAGGCGTCCGTTGTGCCATAGCCGGGCATGGTGATGCAGTTGATGTTTTCTTTGGGAGTCCCCAGCATTTCGTGAGCCTTGCAAATGACGATCAAAGCCCATGTTGAGTCCAGTCCACCGCTGATTCCGATGTGAGAGCGGTGAATACCCGTTTTCTTCATTCTCTGCATATAAGCGGTTGCCTGAAGCCTCAGGACCTCATTAAAATATTCATCTTCTTCTTCCTCTCCGGGAAGAAATGGGTAAGGGTCGCATTGACGAAGGAGTGATCGACTTCGATGATCACGAGAAAACGCTGTCTCGAGAGTGAGTACATCCGTTTCTTTTGATAAGTTGGATTTGAGTCGATCCAATTGAATCAACTCGATATCAATATCGGAGATGGCAAATTTGCCTTTCTCGCAGAAACGATTCTCATCGAGGATTTTCCCGTTTTCGATAATCAGACAGTGTCCACTGTAGATGTGATCACCGGTTGATTCGTCGGAACCGGCAGAAGCGTAGACATAAGCAGACTTTGCCATGTGGCTTCTCATGGAAAGAAGATGTTTTCTGTGCTCTTTTCTCCCGACATATTCATGGTCGGCCCCAGGATGCAATATTAGATGAGCATCGAAAAGCGCAGGGGACACCGGCGATGACAATTCCCCATCAAGACATACACCTATTCTTATCTTCGATTCTTGATCGACAAATATAATATTTTCACAAATAGGGATACGTTTGCCATTGAAATCAACATGGGTCTTATTTAGCTCACTTGAAGAGCGGAAATGACGAAATCCATAATTATTGCAGTGAGTATGCCTCTTTGGGACAAAGGCAAGAAGTTCACCGGAGTGAATGACAGCTGCAACATTAAAAAGTTGATCATCGATAGCAAGAGGTAGGCCTGCGACGATGAGCATTTTCATGTCTTTTGTCGATTGAACAATCTTTTCCAAAGCAATAAATGACTGATCCAAAAGCAGTTGCTGCGTGAATAGATCTCCGCAGCTGTATCCTGTGACGGCAAGTTCCGCAAAGACCAGCACTTCAACGAGAAGCTCATCAGCTTCTTGAATAGTGCTGATTATTTGGCGTGCATTTTCCATCGGATCAGCAATAGATACGGGAATGCTTGCAGCCGCTGCGCGAATATAGCCATACTCTCTTAATTGCATACTTCCCCCTGTCTGATCATCATAACAGAAAGCCTGCCATGTTGGAATAGTTGAGAAACAAGCTACTTTTATATCTTCTTCCGCTCATAATATAGGGCGAAAGGAGAGTTCTATGAAAAGGCTTCAAGTATTTATCCTCACAATTTCACTCCTGGCGATATGTGCAGGTGCAGGTTTTTCTTTGCCGGAAGAAGTAAATATTACATATGGTGAAAGGGTGGATTTCGGGAGGCATCCGGGTTATTTGTACTTTCGATTTGCTCCGGAGCCATATCCTCCGGCGGCATCAAGACAGGCGCATATCTATCATTACAAGGACTCGATATCGGGAGAAAGCGGTTTCTGTCTTCACCCAAATCGCCTCTCGGCACAAGGAGAGATGGTGCGAAGTGAATTTTATTCCTATTTTCCAACAGAAGATCTGCAAAGACTTGAACTGGCAGTGGCCATAGGCTTTCATGATCATGTAGAAGGATTTGAAGATAATAATCTCCGATATATGTTTACCCAACGCTATATTTGGGAGACAATTCCTGTGAAATATTACGGAAACAATCCTGATTATATTGATGCCATGGGACCGGCTATTATCACTTGGAGATTTTTTGATGGAGGAACAAACAGAGTTCTCAATCAGATGTATGCAGATTGGAAGTCACTCGTTGAGCAGAAAATTGATGAATCTCTTATTCTGCCGTCTTTTTCCGAGCAAAACATCGTTTTGAAAAAAGGAGAGGAGGTTATTTTAGAAGACGCTGAACATCGCCTCATGGACTATACCTTGGAGTCGGCTCCTGAGGGAATTGATGTCAGCATAGAAGGGCAATCTTTGATCATTTCAGCTAATCAATATGCAAAAAGCGGAAAAGTGATTCTGAAGCATCGTTCTTTTGAGCGCGGCGTTTCTTTTGTCTATAAGCATAATGATCAACAAATACAGGATCTGGGGATATTCAAAGTCTCCACTCCTTTAGAAGTAGAGTTGGAAGTAGAAGTAGAAAAGGATCCCATACTTTCTAAGATACAAGTCATAAAAATCGATTCGACGACGAAAGAAAACATTGCCCAGGCTGGCGCTCGTTTCTCTCTATTTCATGAAGAGACAGGAGGAGAACCCATTGCGGTGGAGACAGCTTCCTCCCCGGAATCGCCGATGACAGAATTTATGACAGATGTGAGCGGAATGGCGACATTTCCTCAAAAGCTTCCGGAAGGTATATATTGGCTTGAGGAGATAGAGGGGCCGAAAGGATATTTCCTTGATCCTCAACGCAAGAGGATTGAGGTTAAAGTTGAAAGTGAAAATACTCTCGTCTATGTGGAAAACGTCGCGCAAACAGGAGTATTGGAGATTGAAAAACGAGGGTTGCAATTTGTCGGATGGAAGAGCGAAGTGCAACATGGTTACACGGTCACACAACCTGATTTTCAAGAGGCGTATCTTGAAGGGGTAAAGTATGTACTGGAAAGGGACGGAAAGATTGTCTGTGAATTAGTAACAGGAAGCGTTCCGGCAAGAGTGGAGGGTTTGGAATTGGGCTCATACACTCTTCGCGAAATCGAGTCTCCTAAAGGATATGTAAGAGAGAAGGAAGTATATCAAATTGAATTTACTCCTCAGGAGCCGGAGGAAACCATTCATCTCATAAAGAAAAGTTTCATCAATTCAAGGCAACGTGGTTCTTTTGTAATTCAAAAAGAAATGGAGTCGTCGTTTCTGCAAGAGGAGAGAGCATGGGAAGATGTCTTGTTTGGTCTGTATAATAAACATGAGTTGATGGATATGCCTGTAGGGACATTGATGGGAGTAAGTACAATCAACAAAAATGGAGAAGGTCATTTTGATGTCCTTGTTGAGGGCGAGTACTATCTTAAAGAACTTAAGACCCATCCTGCATACATTCTCAGCGCAGAAGAATATCCGGTTGCTTTTTTCCTTTCTGAAGATGAGGCGGAGGAGGAAATTACTGAAGTCGATGTCGGAACGAACCGTCTTAAGAAAAATAACTTGCGCGTCGTTAAGCGCTGTAAAAATACCGAAATTCCATTATCCGGAGCTCGTTTCATTGTCGAGGCTGAAGACGGTACAGATAGAGTTTCCTTTGGAGAAATGACGACCGACGTTCGAGGTGAGTGCAATTGGGAATTGCCCCATGGAAAGTACTTCGTAAAAGAACTCGAATCTCCGGTCGGATATCAGAGTTCATCTCACGAGTGCGAGATTGTGATCGACGGTGATCACGAGGTCGTGATTGAATGGGAGAATGAACCCAATGAGCTGATCATTATAAAGATTGATGAAGAAACACAAAAGCCTTTGCAAGCGGGATTCCAAATTTTCAACGATGACGGCGCATTGGAATTCCGATTCACAGAGGGAGTATATAGACCTGAGAGCGAAGGAGAATCGATTTTGAGAAGTGATGAGAACGGCAAAATTACCGTGCTTGCTCTCCCTTCAGGAGATTACCGGCTCAAAGAAGTCAATCCACCGCCCGGATATGAAAAAGCGGAGAACGTGGATTTTTCATTTCTTCATTCACTTGAGCTGATCGTAAAGAATGAACGGCTCCCCTCGTTACCGGATACGGGAGATCGAACCGAATATACTCTTAGAGGAGCTTCTATCCTTATTTTGTCGGGTGTGCTGATCTATCTATACAAGAGCAAATCTGTTCGCTGGTAAAAAGAAAATCTGCATGGTATGATAATCAAAAATCAGGAGGTTGTCATGCGGATGCTCGCCAAATGGGTGTTTGCAGGTTTAATACTGTATTTCTTCAGCTATATTGGCTGGTTTATCAATATTGCATCGATAGAAGCTGCGCTGATTCTCAGCTTTGTCGTCGCAGTGATTCATACACTCATACGAGTTTTATCCGGTATTCTTGTAGGTGCAGGTTGCTTTACTTTTGGAATTAGTCTCATTCCGGGGATTATCTTAGGAATTTTGGGCTATCCGATAGCTCTTTGGAAGGGACAGAGTTTTCTCGAAGGAGTCTATATTCCTTCCTTTCTAGATGCGGTTGTCTTGTCTGTCGTTCTCAGCATTTCAATGGAGATCATCCAAAAAATCTTCTTTGGTAAGGAGAAATAGAGAAAAACGGATGCGTCTGCTTGTTGGATAATTTTTGATCAACTAAAATATGTAATGGTTACACAAATAGAGGGTGCGTCTACGGAGACGACACCCTTTCGATTTCTAATCATTAAAGATCATGATGATCTTCTTTCCAAGCGCGCAGAAGTTCATGATCCGTTCGGTCCGTTCCAAGAGGAGTAATCGAGATATAGCCCTCGGTCACCGCAGTGACATCCGTATTCTTTTCGTTTTGGACATCAACCCAATTGCCCTCTTGCCAATACTTTCCTTCATCATGGCGGTATTTCGCTGAGAAAATACGCATTCCCTGCGTGGTCAGACGGAATCCTTTGCTCTTAGAATATTTATTTAAAGGGAAGTTGACGTTGACGATTCGTCCGGGAGTTGGCATTTGCAGCCGGAGAATATAATCGATCGTCGAGACGAGCTCTTCTTCTACAATAGAAAAACATCCGAAATCTGTCGAGAAGGCGACACTTGGAATATTGAAAATACTTGCTTCCGAAGCAGCAGCGACTGTGCCTGAGTAGAGGATGTCGGTGCCCAAGTTGGGACCGTCGTTTACACCTGAAAACACCAAATCAATCGGAAAGTGAAGGTATTCCAATGCCACTTTAATACAGTCGGCAGGCTTTCCGCTGATTGAATAGGAAGTCAAGCCTTCATACAAATGTTCAAGTCTTTCTATCTGCAAGGGCTCATGGATCGTAAGTCCTTGGGATACGGCTGATTGTTGAGAACTTGGAGCGACAACATAGACATCGCCAAATTCTCTTGCCGCCTCGACCAGAAGAGAGATCCCTCTTGAATAAATTCCATCATCATTTGTGACAAGTATGTTCATATTCATTCCGGCAACTGGATAGTAGGCCGTCTCCTTTCATGCATAATTTATTGTAGTCTTTTACGGATCGAACCGCTGATCATGTCGACGATAATTACGGTGATAATTAAAGTGATCACAATAATAGAGACTCTTGACCAGTTTCGTGAACCGATGGAAAAGATGAGGGGAGCACCGATTCCTCCGGCGCCGACAATACCGAGTGTCGATGCGGCTCTGGTATTGATTTCAAATCGATACAATGTAAACCCCATCAGATCGGTCATTACGGTGGGAATGACGGCGTGAAAGAGTTTTTGCACGGCGCTTGCACCGCTGGCCTCCAGCGCTTCGACCGGCCCCATGTCCATGCTCTCGATGGACTCGCTGAAGAGTTTTCCGAGCATGCCGATGGAATGAATGCCAAGAGCCATTACACCAGCAACGGCTCCGGGTCCGACAATTTTCACAAAGATGATGGCGAGAATCAGTTCGGGAAACACGCGGATACTTGTGATGAGGAATTTGCCGATGCGGGAGACACGCTTTCCTACGATGTTTTGTGAGGCGAGAAGTGCAAACGGAACCGATAAGATTCCGGAGATAAACGTGCCTGCAATAGCAATGGCAAGAGTTTCGACAATGGCATAGGGGAGCCCGTCAATCGTCATATTTGTAAGATATTCTATGTCGGGATATAAAATTCCCCGGCCCATGGCGCGGATCGTTCCGCCGGCTGAAGCCATGATTCCTTTATAATTGATACCGCTTAAGCCCCATACAATGACGAAAATTAGAACGATAGCATAGAAAATCGTTTGCTTTTTTATAGGGGGTGCTTTTGGAATATTCATCTTCATAAGAGCCTCTCTCTGATGCGGCTTGATACCAGATCAAGTGCCATAACGACGACGAATGTCAAAATGACAATACTGCCGGCTCGATCATATTGCAGAAAACTAAGGGTGCGATTGTAGTAATTAGCAATACCGCCGGCTCCAACGTATCCGAGGACGGCAGAGGCGCGGATATTGATTTCAAAAGAATAAAGGACAAAGCTGAGATATTGAGGAAGAATCTGCGGGATGATGGCATATCTCAATATACTTAACTTTGAGGCTCCACAGCTCTCAAGGGCTTCGACCGGTCCGGGATCAATACTCTCAATTGCCTCAAAGCCGAGTTTTGCAACGAGCCCTGAGGTGAAGACAACAAGTGCCATCATTCCCGGAAAACTCCCCAATCCGAACACAGAGGCAAAAAGTGCTGCAAATACGAGTGAGGGGATCGTTCGGAACAGCCCGAGAAAATTTCGGAAGAATCCGGTAATTAAGGGTTTCTGCAAAAAGTTTCTGGCGGAAAGAATCGCCAAAGGAATGGCGAAGATCGATCCGAAAAAAGTTCCGACGATCGAAATCTGAATCGTTTCCTTCATGGGGTCAATCAGGCGGCGCATATATGCCCAATCAGGGGGGAAGAAGAGTTCTTTAAGAAAACCTGCCCCTTCATTCATTCCTTCGATGAGATCGCGAACGCTAAAACGCGTAAATTTTCCGGCAGAATATATGAGTAGTATAAACAGGAGGATCGAAAGATATCTTTTGATATCAGAGGGTTTCTGCGGGATTTTTTGCGAAAACTCATGAGGAGGGCGCATGGTCAACCTCCCCGAATACTTCGCTGCTAGTCAATTCTCGCCCGTAGATTTCTTTTAGGACGTCGTCGTTGACATCTTTCGCCTTCCCGTCAAAAACCAGTTTTCCCGCACGAAGTCCGATAATTCTGGAAGAATATTTGAGTGCAAGATCGACGTGATGAAGATTGACGAGCATAGTCAGTCCCAAATCACGATTGATTCTCTTGAGGTCGTCCATTACTTGGATGGTGGTCAGAGGATCTAAGCTGGCAACGGGCTCATCGGCGAGAAGTAGGATCGGTTCTTGAGCCAGAGATCGGGCAATAGCTACGCGCTGCATTTGGCCGCCGCTCAGTTCATCAGCCCTGTTATAGGCTTTTTCCAAGATATTGACTCGGTCGAGCGCCTCAAATGCGATCTGTCTGTCTTCTTTCGGATAGAGTCCGAAAAAAGTGACAAACGGGGAATGGTAGGCGATTCGCCCGCAAAGAACGTTGGTGATGACACGGCTTCGCTTTACAAGATTAAAACTTTGAAAGATCATGCCGATATCACGCCGAATAAGGCGCAGTTCTTTTCCCTTCGCCTCTCGAATCGACTTTCCCTGAAACAGGATATCTCCTTCGGTCATATCGATCAATTTATTGATGCTTCGGAGTAAGGTGCTTTTCCCCGCGCCTGAGAGACCGATGATAGAAACAAACTCTCCTTTTTCGATATTCAGTGAAACATCGCTGAGAGCCTGAACGCCGTTAGGATAGGTTTTACTGATATTTCGGATTTCAAGCATAGTTTTCTCCTGAAAAAAAGCTGTCCGTAGACAGCTTTTTTATTGGTCTAAAAGTCCCATTCCTTTTGACGTGCGAGATATTCGCGGACCATGGCATACTCTTCATCCGTTGCTGGAGCATATCCTTCGTGATTGTAGACGGCACGGATAATTTCGAGTCCTTCTTCCGATTCAGCGATATTAAGGAAGGCCTGTTTGATTCTCTCTTTCAGTTCAGGCGAGAGAGAAGGAATGACAGAGATAGTATCATTTGGAATAGCCGTTGTATCGGTGATAAAGACTACTTTTTCATAAACGTCCGCTAATTCGTCTTCAACGAGAGTACGAGCATCTTTAAATGTAAATGCAGCGTCGACATCCCCGTTGTACACACCCAAAATTGCCTTGTCATGTCCGCCTAGGTCAGCCCATACGACATCTTGCTCAGGATCAAGTCCATGGTCTGCAAGTAAGTTGGCAGGCCAGACGAATCCGGAGGTAGAGGTGAAAGATGCGATGCCGATTGTCTTGCCCTTAAGGTCTTCGACAGACGTGATGCCGCTTTCCGGAGAAGCAACGAGCTGTGCCTTGTAGCCATCAACTAGAGGCTGATCCTTGAGGAGATTTCCTGCATCGTCTACATCGTATCGAAGAGATTTTAAAATCGCTTCCGCAGCGCCTTGATCGGCAGCGAGCACATAGGAAGTGGTGGCGAGGAATCCTACGTCCACTTTTTCACTTCTCATGGCCTCGATTAAGGCGTTGTAGTCCGTTGCAACCGTCACTTCGACCGGCATGCCAAGCTCTTTTTCCAAAAGATCTTGAAGAGGTTTTCTCTGAGCATCGAGCACAGCGGCGTCCCTTGAAGGAATCAATTGAACGCGAAGCGTCTCAGGATCCGTAGAAACCGCAGGTTCTTCAACCTCAGCAGGGGTTTCCTCAGCCGGTTCTTCTACTTCAGGCGTCTCCGGTGCAGGTGCCGGTTCTTTTGCACATGAAACCAAGGCGAAAACGAGCAAGAGCGCCATAAGTAAAGTAATAAGTTTTTTCATACGACCTCCTTTTTTTATAGTATAACAAATGCATAGTTGTTTGCCCACATGTTTTACGTCTGCTAAGATAATAGAAACAGTTGTAGGGGGAACAGTGACACTCTATTACAGTATTTTTGCCGTTGTATTGGTCTTGTTTGTACTCATTTCCTTAT
Source organism: Tissierellia bacterium (assembly GCA_012520095.1). Taxonomy (GTDB): domain Bacteria; phylum Bacillota; class Clostridia; order Peptostreptococcales; family Acidaminobacteraceae; genus DUVM01. The sequence continues at coordinate 10,773 of JAAYOV010000020.1, forward strand.
TGAGAATGCTGTTATTTTGGAAAAGAGTTCTCCAAGTCCATGAAGTCGATGAACTCAGTGAAAAAGATCGAAAACTCTATGATAAATATCGGACGCAATGGCCTCACGATAAGCTGGCTGTACAGAAGATTTTTGAGACCAAACTTTTGATAGCCGTTTTCATTCTTCTCAGCATCGCAAGTGTCGTCATCTACCGGTTTTTGTCGACATATCTGTAAATGTTTTGACGACATGATAAGCCATCAGATTTCCGCAGGCAGCGGGCACAAGATAACAAGAAGCAGGTGTATGGCGCGCGCTGTCATCCTTCACGGAAATCTTTTTCGGTGTTTCCGAGGAGATAACCACAGGTGTATCCTTCAGTTGCCATTTGCGGGCTTCGCGCCTGAGTCGGCTGGCAAGAGGACACCCTGAGCTTCTGTAGAGTGTTGTGATATGAACAAGAGAAGGGTTCAACCGATTTCCCATGCCCAAGGCACTGAGGATCGGAATATCTCTGCGTTGCGACTGCTCTATGATGAGCAGTTTTGCCCGAAGATGATCGATGCATTCCAGTACCATATCGACGGGTTCATCAAGCAAAGAAAGGCACTCTTCACTGAAATAGACATTAGATGTGTGGATTTCCAAGCGATCAAAAGTCTCGATTAGGTGGTCTTTAAGGGCTTCGACTTTTGACTGGCCGATGCGGTGCCTTTGCGCCTGTACGTGTCGATTGGCATTGGTGATATCGAGTGTATCGAAATCGACAAGATGGAGCGATCCGACTCCCATATATGCCAATGCCTGTGCCGCATGACTTCCTACCCCTCCGGCTCCTATGACCATGATTCGGAGTTGGCGGAGCTTTTTGAAGGCCTCCTCTCCGAGCAGCGCCTCCGTTCGCGCGTACATACTCATACCTTCCTCCTGACATAAAGGTACCAAATATTGCGACAGAAAGAAACGCATAGATTTATCAAGGTTCAATTTTTTAGTCTTTTTATCTTTGATATTTATTCATTGCCCTGTGATGACAGAAGCGATGATAAGGAGTGATGCAAGTGACAAAACGAGAAATCGTCGAGAGGAGTCTCATTACTTCGTGGAGAAGCCGTCTGTGGAGACCCTTTATCCGTGCAATTAAAGACTATGAGCTGATCAAATCCGGCGACAGGATTGCCGTCATGATGAGCGGGGGAAAGGATTCTTTTCTGCTGGCGAAATTGTTTGAAGAACTGTATCGCCACGGAAAAAGGAACTTTGAGATGGTTCTTATCAACATGGATCCGGGCTACGCTGAGAAAAACAGAGCGATTATAGAGGAGAATAACTCGCTATTAGAATTTACACCGCAAATGTATGAGCGCGATGTGTTTGCCGTTACACAGATAATGGACACTCAAAATCCATGCTACTTATGTGCGAGGATGCGAAGAGGCGTCCTCTATGATTTGGCAAAAAAACATGGATGTAACAAAATCGCTCTGGGCCATCACTATGACGATGTCATCGAGACGGCTCTTATGAATGTGCTTGTTGGAGGGATCACGATGGCGATGATGCCGAAGTTGCATTCTACTTCACATAAAAACATGGAGCTCATTCGCCCTCTATATTATGTGAGAGAAAAAGATATCATCAATTGGCAGAAAAGTCTTGGCCTTTCGTTTTTGGATTGTGCTTGTTCGATAGCGTCAAAAGATCTGAGCTCAACTCGACGCATCGTTAAAGAGTTGATTCCGGAACTGAAAAAGAAATTCCCTCAAGTCGAAGAAGCGATCTTTCACAGCACTCGTCAAGTACATACGGGAGCCATTCTCGGAACAGTGGTGAAAGGGGTACATCATTCATTTCTTGAATCCTATGATGACGACTTGGATGACAATGAAGAGGAAAAAGATAGTGTCTATTGTTGAATGAAGCTGTTCCTACACAAAAGAAGAAAGGACAAAACAGATGGTTCGATTGTGTCTATACATAGAAGCTGCATAATAGACAATCACATAAAGAGGAATAAAAAATGAAAAAGAAAATGACAATCATTCTTATAGTGGTTCTTCTTCTCACAGGGTGTGCCAGAAAAGCTCCTCCGCAAATGATGGATCAATATACGGAGTCGATTCGAGAAGGAGGAGGGAATAAAAGTTGGGACATGCTTACAGTAGAAGCCAATGAGGCGGACATGCCGATGGAATCTCCATCAGCGGCATATCTCCCATATGAAGGCGCTAAAATTATCCGCACACTCTCTTATACGCTGCGCACGAGCCGATTTGATGAAGACCGACAATTTATCACTCAGTTGACGGCGGAATTAGGAGGCTATATAGAAAATTCTTATGAATATGCCTCTGGTTACGACAACCGGAATTTCCGAAACATCAGCCTGCAGCTTCGAATTCCCTCAGGGAGACTCGATGAATTCCAAACTCGCTTTGAAACGGATCGAACGCTCAACAGCAAAAATCTCTCACAAAATGATGTGACAAGCACATATGTAGATGTGGAAGAGCGCATCAAAAACCTTCAAGCGAGGATCGTCCGATATCGAGAAATGCTCAACGATGCCGACGCAATGTCGGATATGATTGAAATTGAACAGGCCCTTTCCGAGACGACATTTGAACTTGAAAGCTATCTCTCTCAGAAGAAAAGTCTTGACAGCAGAATCGACTTCAGTGAAGTATATATCGAAATGAATGAAGTTGCTGATCCGTTACAGGTGAAATCGGATGAGAGCTTCATAAAAAGACTTCAGGAAGGCTTTGTCGGAGGCATCAACGGATTCATTCGAGGCGTCCAGTCGATCATCCTGTTTGTTGTTTCGAACATATTCTGGCTGATCACGATTGTCGGAGTTATCTTCCTCATAAGAAAGCTTCCCCCACTAAAAAGACCGATACTGAAAAGACAAAAACAGAAAATCGACGTTGAAGATAAGAAGGAATAGAGACGAAAAGAAGAGAGCTTGCTGAAGCTCTTTTCTTTTTCGGTTATAATAGGAGTGTAGAAGACTGGAGGAAATATGAAACACCTTTTGCTTGTCGATGGAAACAGTCTGGTCAATAGAGCTTTTTATGCTCTCCCGCCGCTGACAAACAGGGACGGAGTCCCGACCGGAGCCGTGCATGGTTTTCTAAGCATGATCTTTTCTATGCTACGTGACTCCTCATTTGAGCATCTTATCATCGCATTTGATACGAAAGCGAAGACGTTTCGCCATGAGAAATATCCCGATTACAAAGCAACAAGAAAGGGCATGCCTGACGATCTTGCGCAACAGATGCCGATATTAAAGGAGATCCTCGACAGTTTAGGGATTATGCATGTCGAGAAGGACGGGTATGAGGCGGACGATTTAATCGGGACATTGGCCATTCAGGCTGTGAAACGAGGCTTTAGCGGAAGGATTCTCACCGGAGATCGAGATTTGCTCCAATTGGTTCAAAGCGGGATCACCGTTTCTATTCCCAAAAGAGGCGTCTCTCAGCTTGTGACCTATGATGAAGAAGCGGTCCTTGAAGAAATGGGTGTTCGACCGGATCAGATCATTGACTATAAAGGTTTGCGAGGCGATCCTTCTGACAATATTGCGGGTGTGAAGGGGATCGGTGATGTAACGGCAAGAAAGCTTCTCCGAGAAGGGAAGCATCTTGAAGACGTCTATTCCTCCCTTTTTCAAGAACATTCCTCTCGCGTCCAACGCCTTTTGGATGAGGGAAGAGAGAGTGCCTTTACAAGCAGAGAATTGGCGACGATTTGCACAGATGTGCCGATTGAATTCCCCGAGCATGAACAGACTTCGTTGAAACATTTGACACCGCAGAAGGCGGTGCCTATTCTAGAAAAATATCAGTTGCGTCAATTCTTAAGAGAACTTCAAAAAAACTATTTGCAAAAGCAGGATGAAAATGCCAAAACGCAAGAGACAAACATAGAATTTTCCTTGATGCCGGCTATTGCTTTTGTCGATTCGCCGGAAGGAGAAATATTTGCTTTTTACGATGGGGAAGTCCGGTGGTTTGACAATCTTCAGGCTCTATCGGATTATATCCGCTCTCTTAAACGGGTAGCTATTTATGACGCAAAGGCATTATTATTACATGCTTTAAACGAAGGAATACAAATCAAACCTGTGCTTGAAGATGTCATGCTTTTGAGCTATCTTGTCAATCCTCTTGTCAGCGCGACGCGCCCCGAGGAAGTCTTTTCTTCCGTCAATCCGGATGGAGTCGATTGGAAAAAGCTTTTAAAGACAAAAGAGGAGAGTCGCACAAAGGCTGAAGAACTTGCCAAAGCCTCCGCCCGCCTCGCTCCTATCCTTTTAGAAGAGCTCGAAGGTAAAGGCCTGACAAGGCTGTATCGAGAACTCGAATTGCCGCTCGTTCCGATTCTTGCGGGCATTCAACATGAGGGATTCCGTGTGGATGATTCGGTTTTAAAGGAAATCGGCAAGAAGATTGAAGCGAAAATATCTATTCTAGAAGCATCTATTCATCACTATGCAGGAAGAGAGTTTAATATTGCCTCTCCTAAACAGCTTGGAGAAGTCCTTTTCGATGAACTTCTTCTGCCGGTTGTAAAGAAGACAAAAAGTGGATATTCGACGGATAAGGAGGTTCTGGAGAAGCTGAAGGGGCGCCATCCGATGATCGAAGAAATACTTGAGTACAGGACATATACGAAGCTTCAGGGCACTTATATCGATGGTCTTCTTCGCGAGATCAGTCCGGATGGCAAAATTCATTCCAATCTTCAACAGACGATTGCCGTGACCGGAAGGCTCAGCTCTACGGAACCGAATCTTCAAAATATCCCGGTACGACTCGAAGAAGGAAGGCAGATTCGAAAAGCTTTTCTTCCTTCCCTTGATCATCTTCTGCTTTCGGCGGACTATGATCAGATTGAGCTGAGAGTTCTTGCGCATTTGAGCGGTGACGAGGTGTTGCGTCAAGCCTTTATTGACAATGAAGACATTCATGCGCAGACCGCATCGCTTGTATTTGGAGTTCCCATCCATGAGGTCACCCGACTTCAGAGAAGTGATGCAAAGGCTGTCAATTTTGGAATTGTCTACGGTATCAGCGATTTCGGTCTTTCAGAAAACATATCCATCCCGATAGAACAGGCGAAAACATATAAAGAGCGGTATTTCTCACATTATCCTAAGGTAAAAGAATACATGGAAGAAATGGTTCAATATTGCCGAAAGCATGGATATGTTCAAACGATTCTCGGCCGAATTCGACCGATTCCGGATATTAAAGCAAGAAATTTCAACCGAAGAAGTTTTGCGGAGAGAGCGGCTATCAACACGCCGGTGCAGGGAAGCGCAGCCGATATTATTAAACTGGCGATGCTTCGCGTAGAAGAAGCGCTTAGAAAAAACAAGCTATCATCGAAATTGATTCTACAGGTGCATGATGAGCTGATTCTCGACGTTTTAAGGCAAGAAATGGATGAGGTGCAGACGATTGTTCGCGAAGCGATGACAGGAGCCGTCGAATTGAGTGTGCCTCTGGAAGTGAGTATGGATATCGGAGAAAACTGGTATGAGCTTTAAGGTTGGAATTACCGGAGACATTGCTTCCGGAAAGAGTACCGTGACAGACTACTTGAGAAATAAAGGGTATACTGTTGTCGATGCCGATGAGATTTCTCGATCCATGACAAAAGATAGGAGTCCGGTATTGGATGTCATCGAGAGGCAATTTCCGGGAGTCGTTTGCAAGGGAAAATTAAATCGCAGAAAACTCGGTAAAATCGTCTTCGCCGATATACATAAACGCAAAGAGCTAAACGCCATTTTACATCCGCTCATTCGTGAAGAAATATCGAGACAGCTTAAAGATGGAGGAGACATCGTTTTCTTAGATGCTCCGCTGCTGTTTGAAGGCGGATATGACGATGAGATGGATGTCATCATCTATATCACTCTAGATGAAGAAATACAGCTAAAACGATTGATGAACCGCGACGAAATCACCTATCAAGAAGCGCGTGATCGCATGCGCTCTTTTGACATGGCGAAAGAGGAAAAAATGAGAAGAAGCCATGTCATCGACAACAGCACATCAAGAGAAGAACTGCTCGATCAGATTGACTCTTTTCTTCTCGCTCATGGCATTGAAAAGTAATAGATCATTTATGGAGGAATTTCTTGAAGAATATTCCTAAACCTGCTCGAAAAACTCATCCGCTTCTCATAACAGTTATTCTCATGCTCATTCAGCTGGGAGTTCTCATTTACGCGTACATTCTCTTTTCTGAATTTACGTCATTTCTAGCTTTTGGCTGGACTGTATTTGCGCTCATTCTCGTCATTTTTATTATCAACAGGGAAGAAAATCCGGGATATCAGATTGCATGGATTATCCCCATGTGTCTGTTTCCGCTTTTTGGCATATTGTTATATATCTATGTCCAAGTTCTTCCCGGAACGAGATCGATGGCAAAAGAATATGCAAAAAGCGTCGATAGGACGGCTCCGTTTCTCGTCTATAATCGCGATGTACTGAGAAGGCTTCGCTCAATCGACGGTCCTTTTGGATCGCTTGCCCTGTACATGGGAAAGAGGGGGCCGCATCCTCTTTATCTCAGTGGAGACAATACCTATTATTCCTCGGGCGAAGAAGCGTTTGAAGCGATGTTTGAGGCGTTGGAAGAGGCGCAAGAGTTTATCTTCATGGAATTCTTTATCATAAGCGAGGGAGAGCTTCTGGATCGAACGCTGAGGATCCTATTGGAGAAAGTCTCGCAGGGAGTGGAAGTGAGGATACTCTATGACGGCACGACTTCGTATCGACTTCCTTCCGGATTTGATGCATATCTGGAAGAGTTGGGAATCCGAGTGCAGGTATTTTCGCCTCTCATTCCGCTTCTCTCCACTTATCAAAATAATCGAGACCATCGCAAAATAATCATTGTCGACGGTAAAGTCGCCTTCACAGGCGGTATGAATCTCGCTGATGAATATGCCAATATAAAAGAAGTGTTTGGTCACTGGAAAGATTCGGCCATACGAGTAGAAGGAGAAGCTGTTAATTCATTTACTTTGCTCTTCTTGCAGATGTGGAATTTACAGAGAAAAGAGGATGAAGATGTATTCGTATATCTCCGCCGCTATAAAGATCTTCCACGAAGCGATTCTTTTATTATTCCTTATGCCGATGCTCCTAATGACGGGGAATCGATGGCAGAAAATGTCTATCTGCACATCCTTTATCAGGCACAAAAATATGTCCATATCATCAGCCCGTACTTTATCCCTTCTCATGACATCTTAACGGCGATCACGTTTGCTGCAAAAAGAGGCGTTGATGTCAAATTGATTCTTCCTCATATACCGGACAAAAAGATACCTTTTTATGTCGCCAGGGGATACTATCCACAGTTGATTCGTTCGGGAGTCAAGATCTATGAGTACACTCCCGGTTTTTCCCATTCGAAAGTTTTTGTCAGCGATGACAAAGTCTCGACCGTTGGATCTGTCAATCTCGATTATCGAAGTTTGTATCTACACTATGAAGTAGGGGCTCTTATCTACGAAAAAGATATGGCTTTAAAAATTGAAGCGGATATTCTTTCTACCTTACGAGTATCGCAGCGTATATATATCGAGGATTACTACAGTTTTCATTTAATGACTCGACTTGTTGGAAAAGTGATGCGGATATTCGGTCCTCTTTTGTAGTGAATTCAGAGATTGACATATCTTCAGCTTTCGTTTATCATCTCTTAATAGTTAAAAGAGTTAATTAATTATGAGGAGGGATCGATGAAGATTTGCGAAGATCTGATCGAATGCTGGATTCGATTAAGCGCCCTAATCTGGAACAACCGCATTACGAAAGAACTGACGTATTATGAGGCAACCATTCTAAGAGAGTTAATCAGACAAAATGGCAATCCTATCAATGCCACGGCTCTCACTAAGAAAAGCGGAATGAAAAAACCTCAGATGCATCGGATTCTTCGCTCGTTGGAAGATCGGGGATTTATTGTCCGAGAGACAGATTCCAATGACCGCAGAAGTCAAAATATATGGATTCATCCATCAGCAGTCGATGTATACTATAGTGATCACAACCGCGTCCTTTCGCTATTGAGCATCGTTGTCGAAGAAGCAGGTGATGAACTGGTATATGAATTTATTGACAGAGCGGACAGGATGGCTGAATTTTTTAATTACGCGCAGGAAATTATAAATAGGGAAGGATAATATGAGATTTCTTACAGACAGTGCAGCTGATTATGAATGGGATCAATTAGAACAATCGAACATCGATTTTGTTCCCGTCAGAGTGTATTTTGGAGAAGAGGAATTTCCTCTTCAAGACAAGGATTTTAAGGCTCGATTTTATGAAAAAATGCGAACGGAAAAAGCGTTTCCTCATACTTCTCAGCCTTCGCCTCAAGACTATCTTCCGTTTTTTGAAGATGTAAAAGAAAAAGGGGAGTCTCTCATAGCTGTTCTTCTCTCCTCAGCCTTGAGTGGAACGTATCAGAGCGCTCTTTTAGCAAAAGACATGGTCGATTACGATAACATTCACATTGTCGACTCGAGATCTGTTTCTGTAGGTATTCAAATTCTTGTTGACAAGGCGCAGCGCATGCACAAGAATGGTGAAAGTGCTAAAAAGATTGCGCATGAGCTTTCATTTCTATTAAAGAGAATTAGAGTTCTTGCAATCATCGATAACTTGGATAATCTCTATCGAGGAGGCAGGCTCTCCCGCATGCAGGTCAATATAGGCAAGCTCGCTCATTTGAAGCCGATTATAATGCTGAGTCCTCAAGGCAAGATAGAGGTTCAAGGTCGATATATGGGAAGAAATAAAGCGGATACGACTCTTTTAAACCTACTTGAAGAAGACGGGTTTGATCCGGAATACGGTTTGAATTTCGTTTATGCTGAAAACAGAGATAACTGCGACCGAATGATCGAAAAAGCAAAAGACCGCTTCGGAGAAGAGACAATAAAGGGAGTGACACATATTGGACCTACGATAGGCGCGCATGTCGGTTTTCGGGCCTATGGAATCTTCTATGTCGTTCATGAATAGGAGTGAAAGCATGATCGTCTTGACGCCTGATTTTATCAGGCGTCTTTAAGACTTGCAAAGTTATTCCTTTTCAGTATAATGGAATAGTCACACGCTACTGTGGCTCAATGGTAGAGCAGCTCACTCGTAATGAGCAGGTTGTCAGTTCGATTCTGACCAGTAGCTCCATAAAAGGACGACAAAACGGATACAATCCTGAGTCGTCTTTTTTTATGTTGTGAAATGTTGATAGGACAGGGGTTCAAGAGAATGGCTGAATAAACGAAAGGGTGTAAATAGGGCTAAAGTTTTGTTATTTTGCCGTTTTACAACACTTTCATTCGCTTGTGAAACCAACTACACAAAAGTTTAAGTTTCGTGTGGCTAGTTCGAAATGGTGGCATGAATTTTTCTGAATTATTGCTTGACTTGCGCCAAAGGCACAGCCTTATCATTGGATAAAGGAGGTGCAGGTATATGAAAAGCAAAGATGTGCAAGACAAAACAGGATTGACCCGCAAGGCAATGGAATATTATGAGGATTTAGGTTTAGTTCATCCCTCTAGAGATGAGAATGGATATCGGCATTATAGCGATGAAGATATTTCATGTTTGATGCAAATTAATATATACCGAAAATTAGGCCTCAATCTCTTAGAAATTAAGAAAATACTAATGTCTCGGGAAGAAAAGAAAACCATTTCAAATATCGTTAGAGACTTGGAGATTCGCAGAGAAATTGATTTTAAAAAACTTGAGTTACTGAAGCAATATACGGAGGAAGGTTCGATTGATGATATTAGGTCAGAGCTTCTTTTCATTGAAGCCCAAGAATCAATTTATATTCGTCTGAGAGAAAAATTCCCTGGATATTTAGGTCAGATGTTCTTTATAAACTATATGCCTTTTCTTCAAGGAAAATTGGAAACGGAAAAACAAAAAAAAGCCTATGTTGAGTTAGTAGAATTTTTAGATAGTATGATTAACTACCCTTTTACTGAGGAAGAGAAACAGACAATTTTGGATTCTGGAGACTGCATGTCAACGGACATGATGAAAACAGTAGTATCAGCAAAAATATCAGCAGTACAGGATGTTGGTAAATGGATGGAAGACAATGAGGAGGCAATCACCCACTATCAGGCTTTCAAACAATCTGATGAATACAGAGCTTTACCTATTATTCAGCTATATGAAAAAATAAAGGTCTACCTTCAAGAATCCGGTTATTATGAAGTGGCCATACCGCTTATCAGAAAAATGAGCCCGGATTACGATGCATATTATCGGCAACTGATGAGTGCAAATGAGAAGTTTTTGAGTCGCAGTACAACTGAATTACTTGAATAAATAGTTTAAGAAAGTAGAAAATAGAAAAGGCGGTCTTTAAAGGCTGCATTTTCCATATTCTCATTGCAAAGCTATCCATAAAAAGAAAGCAAAGATGATGGTAAAAAGAGATAGGACAAGTACCGTTATAATTTTTTCTGTCTTGGTTTTTGTTGAGTTTCTGTTTTTTATCAAGAATGTAAAGACCTAAATTTGCTAATCCTGTAACTGCCAGAATTCCTAAAAATATACCTTTAGACATTGTATTGTTGACTGACCCGGAGCTAGACTAGTGAATAGGAATTTGTTCAGAATTCGTCCCTTAAAGAGGTGAGAGGATAGAATGTTAGTCCAAGATGATTTGCATTAATTCACCGTTCCTAAGATAAAAGATGAGCTTTCTCTCATCACCTTCGGGAACGTTAACGTAATCAACAAGGTTGCACCAATGTTCCTCACTAAATTTTAATTCAGTGATGCTCTCAAGTCTTTTCATAAAAAACTAACATTGAATTGCCTGTCTTCTTTATCGGCTGTGGGATCAAGAACATTCATCACTGCATTTTGGCAAAGGTCGATGATGTCTTGTCTGGTGGGTAGAAGCTCTGTCATCATGATCTCGAAAGCACTGATGATTTCTTCCTCGAAAACAATCCTGATTCTATTTTCAAGAAATAACATTTCATCAAAATCAAATTGAGGATGATAAGATTGCAAAACGTGTATAATTATTGCGATATGGTTTTGCAGAACGTGTTAATTATGGCCGATTAAGTTTTGCAGATTGTGTAAAATTCGTGTATGGTAGGGGTATACAAACTGAAAATTAATTCATTGACTTCAAGAAAGTTCAGAGGATGTACCATGC
>JAAYOV010000115.1 GCA_012520095.1 Tissierellia bacterium
ACAAACCTTAAGAATTATATGGAAAAAGGCCAACTAACTAATGAAGTTAACCAGTTTCTTGAAGGAATAAAGGCATAAATTAGATTATAGAAATATTGGAAGCTAAGTTTGCCAGAAAAACATCAATGTTGACGAGAGATTGACGAAGTTGTGCTTGCGTCGTATAATAACTATGAATGCAAACATTAGAATCAGGAGGGAAAATGAGTACACGCAAAATGTTGACCATGGACGGCAATACAGCGGCAGCCCATGTAGCTTACGCTTTTACAGAAGTGGCGGCTATTTATCCCATCACACCATCTTCCAATATGGCGGAAATGGTTGATGAATGGGCGGCTCACGGAAAGAAAAACATCTTCGGTCACCCGGTAAAAGTGGTGGAGATGCAGTCCGAAGCCGGGGCGGCGGGAGCGGTTCATGGATCGTTGCAGGCCGGTTCACTTACTACGACTTTCACTGCTTCTCAGGGACTTCTTCTGATGATCCCGAATATGTACAAAATTGCCGGAGAACTGCTTCCGGGAGTGTTCCAAGTCAGCGCCCGAGCCATTGCCGGACACGCGCTTTCTATTTTTGGTGATCACTCCGATGTCATGGCAACTCGCCAGACGGGCTTTGCGCTCTTAGCTTCCGGCAGTGTTCAGGAAGTGATTGACCTTGCCAGTGTCGCTCATCTGTGCGCTATCAAGGCCTCCGTACCCTTCCTGCATTTCTTTGACGGTTTCCGCACTTCTCATGAAATTCAGAAAGTGGAAGTTATCGATTATAAAGAGTATCAAAGACTCATCGATATGGATGCGCTAAAGAGATTCAAGGACAAAGCCCTGCGACCCGAGAATCCGCTTGCCAGAGGAACGGCTCAAAATCCCGACATTTTCTTCCAGATGAAGGAATCATCCAATCGTTTTTACAATGAACTGCCCGAGCTGGTCACTTACTACATGGATGAGATCGGCAAACTGACCGGCAGAAAATACTCCCTGTTTGACTATTATGGCGACCCTGAAGCAAAACACGTCGTCGTCGCCATGGGCTCTGTCACAGAAGCCCTTGAAGAAACGGTTGACTATCTGAATGCAAGAGGAGAAAAGACAGGCTTGCTCAAAGTACGCCTCTATCGTCCTTTTGTGACGGAAGCTTTCTTAAAAGCCATGCCTGAGAGCGTAGAAAGAGTCGCTGTGCTCGATCGCACGAAAGAACCCGGAAGCCCCGGAGAGCCTCTGTTCCTCGATGTCCGAAGTGCATATCAGGATCAGCAGAACAGTCCTCTTATCATCGGTGGACGCTACGGCCTGGGAAGCAAAGACACGACCCCCACACACCTCAATACCGTGTTCCAAAATCTCAAGCGCGAAGAGCCGAAAAACAACTTTACCATCAGCATTGTCGACGATGTGACGCATCTGTCCCTGCCGGTGGAAGAGTCGATCATGACAGAAGATCCCGAGACTGTCCGCTGCAAATTCTGGGGCCTCGGAAGCGATGGAACGGTCGGCGCAAACAAAGCCGCCATCAAGATCATCGGCGACAATACCGACATGTATGCGCAAGGGTATTTCTCTTATGACTCCAAGAAGTCGGGAGGCGTGACGATTTCCCATCTGCGCTTCGGCAAAAAACCCATTCGCTCCACCTATCTGATCGACGAGGCGGATTACATCGCCTGCCACAATCAGGCATATGTCCATCAATACGATCTCCTGAAGGGAATCAAAAAAGGCGGCACCTTTGTCCTTAACACCATCTGGAATGAAGAGGAACTCAACGAGCATCTGCCTGCATCCCTGAAGAGAGATATCGCCAAAAACAATGTCGATTTCTATACCATCAATGCGACAGCGCTGGCTGAAGATGTCGGCTTGGGCGGACGCATCAACAATATCATGCAGACTGCTTTCTTCCAGCTTGCCAAAGTGCTGCCGATGGAAGATGCCGTCACCTATCTGAAAGAATCCATTGAAAAAGACTATGGAAGACTCGGCGGCAATGTCGTCCAGATGAACTATGAAGTGGTTGACCGAGCGGCCAGTGAACTTAAAAAGATCAATGTCGATCCCGCATGGGCGGAAGCGGTCGACGATAAAGAAGTCAAAGAGGTAGAGGGAACGGAGTTTATTGAAAACATCCTCGTGCCCATGACTCGACAAGAAGGCGACGCCCTGCCGGTGAGCACATTTACCGGAATGGAAGACGGAACCTTCCCGTGTGGAACCAGCGCATATGAGAAACGCGGCATCGCCGTTCAGGTTCCCGAGTGGCAGAAAGAGACCTGTATTCAATGCAACCAGTGCTCCTACGTCTGCCCGCACGCTGCCATCAGAGCATATCTTGTCGATGAAGACGAAATGGAAAATGCCCCTGAGAGCTTTGACACTCTCAAAGCCCTCGGAAGAAATCTCGACCATCTCCAGTTCAAGATTCAGGTCAGTCCTCTTGACTGTACGGGTTGCGGCAACTGCGCCGATGTCTGCCCTGCACCTAAAGGAAAAGCCTTGGTCATGAAGCCCATTGAGTCTCAACTTGAAGAACAAGTGGCCAACTGGGATTACGCACAGACCATTACGGAAAAAGAACAGCCGTTTGCGCTTACCAGCGTCAAGGGAAGTCAGTTCAAGACACCTCTGCTTGAGTTCAGCGGTGCATGTGCCGGCTGTGGAGAAACTCCCTATATTAAAGCGGTTACGCAACTCTTTGGCGATCGCATGATCATTGCCAACGCCACCGGTTGTAGCTCCATTTGGGGCGCTTCCGCACCGAGTATTCCTTATACGGCAAATGCCGACGGCCGCGGTCCTGCTTGGGCAAACAGCCTCTTTGAAGACAATGCTGAATTTGGATTCGGAATGGCTACATCCGTCAAAAACACGCGCGAATCCATGAAGCGCGAGATCACCGCTTGCCTCGATGTGCTGCCTGAAGACAAGAAGGGTGCTTTCGAGGGCTGGATCTCTCACATGGATAGTTTTGAAGCGCAAGAGCCTTTTGCAAAGCAGATCGCCGAGTTCATCGAACTCGAACCTGAAAAGGAAGAGCTGAAAGAACTTTACGAGATGCTCCGAAGAAACAAGAGAGATCTTTCGAAGAAGAGCGTTTGGATCTTCGGCGGCGATGGATGGGCATACGATATCGGATACGGCGGACTCGATCATGTTCTCGCTTCAGGCGAAGACGTCAACGTCCTCGTTCTCGACACGGAAGTCTATTCCAACACCGGTGGACAGGCATCCAAGTCGACACCGATTGCTGCAGTGGCTAAGTTTGCCGCCTCCGGCAAGAAGGTCAACAAAAAAGACCTCGGTATGATCGCGACGACGTACCAGAGTATCTATGTTGCCCAAGTAGCCATGGGAGCCAATCAGGCACACTACCTGAAGGTTCTTGAAGAAGCGGAAAGCTTCCCCGGCCCGTCACTGATCATCGCCTACGCACCGTGTATCTCGCATGGCATCGTCACCGGCATGGGAACGACCCAGCGCCAGGAGAAGCTTGCCGTAGAGTCCGGGTACTGGCATCTGTGGAGATTCGACCCCAGAAAAATCGAAAAGGGCGAAAATCCCTTTACGCTGGACTCGAAAGATCCTACAGGCAGTTTCCTCGACTTCCTCAAAACAGAGCGTCGTTTTACGATTCTCGAAAACACCTTCCCCGAAGAAGCTGAAGTCCTCTTTGCCGAGTCTGCTAAAGCAGCCAAGCGCCGCCTCGACAGCTACAAGCGCATGGCGGAAGCTGACTGGAGCAAGTAAAGACGGATTGAA
>JAAYOV010000021.1 GCA_012520095.1 Tissierellia bacterium
TCTCTTTTCACGATGCTCAATTTTGAACCTTCTGTAAAATGATGCATGTAATTACTGTGAGCGGAAGAAAACCCGCAGTAGCTCCACTTCCATGTTGACTCGCTTGTTCTTATACTTGTATCCTGCAATATCTAAACAGGCTTGTGACTTTGCTTTTTCGAGATGCTTTACACAGCATTCCTGCACTCTTGCTTCAGTAGTTCCTTTTTACTTCCTTTTTTCCTATGCCAAGCTACTCGTAAATCTCCCGCTGCGTAATACCTGCTTCCCTCATTTGCTTTACTACCGGCAGCATTCTCGGATCTTTTCGTGTTTTCCGCTACAATAATAGCCCCTATGTAGTACTTCCCTTTTCCTACATAGGGGGTGTTGTGTCTGTTATCTGTTTTTACTTATCACGGGATGTTTGTACGTCATATATGCGTACACGAACATAAACTAATAGAGAAAGGATGGGGCATCGATATGATTTTTGGACGCCCCATCCCACTTGTTAGTCTATATGAGCTTAAATACCTGCCTGGGCGAGAAGATCGGGTACCTTGGACTCCCAACCCAGAGCCATGATGTGCACGCCCTGACAATAGGGGCGACATTCACGAATGATGCGGGCGGCTATCTCGACGCCGGTAATGCCGGCCTTTGTCTTTTCCTTATCAGCCCTCAGCTCATCGATGAGGGGATCGGGAACATTGATACCGGCGATGTTGTCATTCATAAACTTCACCATCCCCACGGATTTTGGGATAATGACACCCAGCATGACCGGCACGCCGAACTGCTTTGCCTTCTCCATGAATTGGATAAACTTCTCCGGCTCAAATACTGCCTGCGTCTGGAAATACTCCGCACCGGCCTTGATTTTCAGCTCCATCTTTGCAAGCTGCACATCCACGGAATCGCTGCAAGCGGAGACAACAGCACCTTTAGCAAAACTGGGGGGCGGTCCGTCTAGGGGATTTCCGGCGAGATCCGATCCCTGCTCCAGAGTTTTAACGGTGTGAAGGAGGGACACGGAGTCTAGGTCGAAGACGGGCTTTGACTGGGGGTGATCTCCCAGGGTTGTGTGATCGCCTGTGAGAAGCAGCAAATTCTCAATCCCAAACATGGCGGCGCTCAAAAGATCGGACTGGAGAGCCAAGCGGTTGCGGTCACGGCAGGTGAGTTGGAAAATTGGGGTAAGCCCCTCATCCTTCAACGCCTTACACGTCGCAAGTGAGCCAAGGCGCATCACGGAGGATTGATTATCCGTTACGTTCACCGCCGTAATATCCTTCAGGTATGTTTTTGCCTCTTCCAGGAGGTGTTCTATGTGAAAACCCTTTGGAGGCCCGACTTCTGCCGTTACAGGAAACTCGCCGCGTTTAAATAGCTCAGTAATTTTCATTTTTCATTGCTCCTAACCATTTATCATCTTATATTCGCCCGGAAAAAATCCGGTTACTTAGTCTCATCGCCGGGTACCGCATAGTTGCGGACCTTTGTGGGGTAGCGGAGGATATCCAACCGGCCAAGCATCTCAAGCCGCCTATAAATCCGCTCCCAACCACACTCCATGTCCTTATTCACTTCACACATGCCGTTTTTTGAGCCACCACACTGACCGTTGACCAGGCTCTTGGAGCATGCCGTGATGGGGCAGATGCCTCCTGTATAGTTCAGATAACACTCCCCACACTGGGCACAGTCGTACTCCATGGGGGTGACGCCTTGAAACCCGGGTAGTGGGTACGTATCGCAACCCGCGCCCACCGTTTTTTCCTCAAAAAGCCCGGCAACGGTTTGTACGCCCACGCCACAGGAGAAGACAAGCACGCTATCAGCCTCTTCAATTCTGTCCATATATTTTTCGAAGCGCGCCTTTAAATTATCAGGATTGCATATGTAGTCGGACTCGATGAGTGCGGTGACGTCTATGCCGGTTAGTTCCTTCTGAAGGGCCAGCGCTTCCTCTTCCGGGAAGTAGACCTCCTGACAGCCTTTGCAGTTGATGATGACGGTTTTTCCCTTTGCAAGCGCTTCAATGGCGTCTTTTGACTTGAGTTGGGTAATGAGCATATTATTTACCCTCCCTTATAGCAGTTTTTCCGGTTTTAATTCTGCTCATGAGCGGAATCTTGGAGGAGCAGACGAATTCACAGCATCGACACTCAATACAATCCATAACATTCTTCTCTTTCATGCCTTCCCAGTTCTCTTCCTTGCAGTATTTTGTGAAGTAGAGCGGGCTGAGTTCCATGGGGCAGACATCAACGCAGCGTCCACACTTGATGCATTCGGACTCTTCAGAATCCACTGTTTCAATGGCGATGATGCCGTTGGTGCCCTTAATAATCGGTACATTCAAGTTCTTGATGCCAAAGCCCATCATGGGGCCACCCAACTTGATCTCCGTGTCATCTCCAATTGTGCCACCACAGTAATCGACGATGTCCTGCACGTTGGTTCCGATTTTTACGATGAAGTTGCCCGGCTTCTTAATCCTCTCACCCGTCACCGTAATGACACGCTCAACGAGCGGAATGCCGGTGACAATGGCATCGGAGACAGCCTTTGCGGTGCTGACGTTACTGACGATGACACCCACATCCAAGGGAAGTCCCCCGCTGGGAACCTGACGGCCCAGGGTGCGCTTAATGAGCATTTTTTCAGCGCCTTGGGGATACTTTGTCTTGGCGACGACAACCTCGATGTTATCAAGCCCTGCAACCTTGGTCTCTAAAAGTTCAATGGCGTCGGGCTTATTGTCCTCAATAACGATCATGCCTTTTTCTGCGTTCACCGTCTTAAGCAGTACTTTTAGACCGTAGATTACATCATCAGCATACTCAAGGAGCACCCGGTGATCTGCGGTGAGCATAGGTTCACACTCACAGCCATTGAGAAGAACCGTGTCGATGGGTTTTGAAACCTTCAGCTTGACGGCAGTAGGAAAACCGGCGCCACCCATACCTACAATGCCCTTTTCCCGCACCAGATCAAGGATTTCATCCGTTGTGAGGTTTTCCGGGTCAGCACAGGGTTGCACGGACTCATGAAGAGTGTTTTTCCCGTCGGACTCAATGACGACGGACAGAACATCCACTTCTAATGTGGGATGCAACCGCGGTTCAACCGCCGTCACTGTACCACTGACACTGGAATGGATTGGGCTACTGACAAAGCCGGCTGCCTCGCCAATCTTCTGGCCGACTTTTACTTTGTCCCCGGGAACAACAATTGCCGTCGCCGGCGCGCCTGTATGCTGCGAGAGAGGAATGACGACGGTTCCCGGATCAGGAAAGCGCACGAGGGCGAGGTGTTCAGTAAGCTCCTTGTGCTCCGTAGGATGAATGCCGCCAAAATAGCCTTCAAACCGCTTTTCGCGGATCGATTTGACATACTGATTGATCAAGTTGAAATTTACCTTGGAATAATCGCGAATCTGAACCGGCTGGCTAATCAGTTCCTCTGTTCGGCCCTGGCCATCCATTCTTTTATAGATGTTCTGCCAGGCGCATTCCCGATTCACATCCACCTCGCACTTGCCGTTTTTCGCGCCACCGCACTGCCCGTTGATGAGGCTTTTCGCGCAGTCCACGATGGGGCAAATGCCACCGGTGAGGTTCAGATAGCACTGTCCGCACGCATCGCAACGGAGGTTCGTAAGAGCCATGCCGTGTTGCCCGTCATAGCTGATGGAATCGCTCGCAGCAAAAATGAGACGATCAGAAAGTTCGGCTACCGTCTGGATGCCCAAGCCGCAGGAGATCACAAATACGTTTTCTGCATCCGCCGGGAGCTGCTCATCCAGCTGTCTCTGCGTCAGGACCTTGTTACACAGGAAGTCAATCCTTGCAGAACCGGAAACCTTTTTCCCTTGCTCTTTTACAAATTGCTCCAACTCAGCGCACTCGGGCTCGTCCACTGTTTTAAACTCCTTGAAACACTTGTTACAGGCAACAATGAAAATGCTCTCCTTGTCTTCCAGTAGCGGAGCCAGTTCTTCCTTGCTTTTTAGTCTAAACTTGGTATAATCCTCCAATTCTTTTGCCCCCTAACTTATTTTACAGATATCATTGTTGTGACTTGAGTGAGTGACGTTTCTGAAACCTGCGTATACAGATTAGTAGTCATACTAAAAACACGAGTTTTCCGACATGCGTTCGTTTTTGTCAACTGCGATAAACGTTAAATCATTGCGAGTCGCTTCGTTTGATATTGAGTTTCACAGGAATTTTCACCTTTCCAGTCTGAAATTTGTCGTGTCATAATGTGACGCACTAATTACAGTTCCGAGGTTTTAGCCTTTAATATTTGTCTAATTATATCAGAAATGTTCCGATGAATCGACACTTTTTGTTAAAATAGTGTCGACAATTTAATAATCTTTCTTGAAGAGAGAAAAAACTGCCAACCTGAATTTCAGCGGGCGCACCGATTTTGCTCCTTTAAACCGCTAATTTCCCTGATGTTTTTTGAAAAATTCACGAGGCTTTCATAAATATAATTTGAAAAGAGTCTTAAACTTCAGGAGGCTCTTCGTAGGGGCGCATACACTTTTGACACCTCACAACTGCAATGGAGGATATAGACAAAACGACTGATCCAATAATGGGAACGCACAATCAACCAACTAGTAATATATTTCACAGAGGCCTATTTACATCGATTTCTTCTGCATCGATCTGTTATAGTAAGCCGTTAAAAATATTACTGTGAGGCAAATTTCTCAAAAACCTGCGAAAATCTAGAGTTTAAGACAGAATTACAGAATAAAAAGAGAAAAGGAGAAGTAGTGTGAAATAAAAAACAATCTGTCCTACAAACACTGCTTCTCCCAACTTAGCTCTCGAACTCTTTCGACGGTTTCATCATCGGGAGCTTGACAGCTGCAACATCATAGTATTTAAAAGCTATCTCTGTCTGGCGGCAAGTAGAGAATCTTTCAATTCTCCTTCAATTAACATAAGTTCTTCTTCGGCCTTTTCGCGTCTCGCTCGACCTTCCTGCTGTATTTTAATCGTTTCGTTTATAGTATCTATCAAGTCTTTATTAACTTGTTTCAGCGTTTCTATTTCAATTATGCCTCTCTCTAATTCTTTTGCTACTTCTATAGTGTTTTGTTTCAATTTTTCTGAATTTTTCAGCAGCAGCTGGTTGGTGGTGTCGCTTACTTCTTTTTGAAGCTTGAGGGCGGATTCCTGACGCGCAAGCCCTAGAGCGATAACGATCTGGCTCTTCCATAAAGGTATGGTATTGAGTATCGCTGTCTGAATCTTATCTACAAGCAATTTGTCATTATTTTGTATAAGCTTTATCTGCGGCGCCGTTTGAATGCTCATGGTTTTGGAGAGTTTAAGATCGTGTATCTTTTTCTCAAATCGGTTGACAGTATCTTCAAAATCCGACACGAGTTGAGCTGACATATGATTGTCAGATTCAGCGGCTTCCTGCCTGATTCTGGGAATCGTTATAGTTCTTGTTTCATCAATAATTTCTTCACCGGCTCTTATATACAATTGTAAATCATTGAAGTATTCTAAATTTTTGGCATAAAGCTCATCAAACATCATAATATCCTTAAGCATTTGAATTCTTGCTTTATCAAGCTGCCCCTCTATCCTGTCTATTTGAACTTCTACATTTTCGTATTTCGTCTTAAATCTTTCAATCTTTTTGCTGATGGAGGAGATAAAAGGTATGTTTGACAGTAAACCCTTGGACTCTCCCAGTTCATCAATCTCCAAGCCCTTAACATTTACAAGTAAATCTGACAAAAGAACGCCGACTTCTCCTGTATCCTTATTCTTAATCTTATTTAGTATGGTGTCGGAAAAGTCGGAAAGTTTTCTCTGTGCACCGACTCCGAACGTTACAGTCTGGTTGGAGTCGAGTAAATCAAGCTCATGTTTAATTTCGTCCACTCTTTGTCGCTGTTCAGGCTTTAGTTCTTCTTTCTCGATGACCGCAAGCTCATTTTTAACTTCCTCTACTACCGTGTCTGCATCCTGAGTCGGTTGCAAATTCTTACCTGAGTTTCTATATAGATCATCTAACGTTATACTTGACATCTTTTCCTCCTAATTTGAAAGTTCTTTTACAATGATTTCCATCGTTCTAAAATCAGGCATAGGCATAACGCCTGTTACCTGCGATAAGACACCGTTTACTCCGAAAACACCCGTTTCTTCTTGGGTGGCGGAAATTCCTGTCCTGAATCCGTGATCCTTCCATGCTATATCCTGAATCACGGGATCCATAAGCGCATCTATGGCATAATCTCCTTTATCGTCTAAAGCAATCATCACGTGGGACGAGTATACGGTAGGCGTCGGATAGATTATGCATAGGTTGTCACCCACTTTTTCCCAGATATCGGGATTCGTAACCGCAAACTCCAAAATCTGATTTTCATAGGCTGCTATCATGGGATACGCGCCGACACCCATTTTTAAAAACTGATCAAATAGATCCGCTGAAGAAGTGTCCATATACCCCATTCTTTTAAAAAACTCTTTTAAATCAGGCAAAACTTTATAGACAGATGTAGAATCTACCACTCTGCCGCCGTTCATGGCATTGGCTATAAGACCTGCAAACATATTGCCTGAATTCGACTTGGTCGGATCCGTAGTCTTAACCGATATCGAGCCGTAAAGTTGGGGTAGGCCTATATCAGCCCACGTTTTCCCTTCTTTGACCGCCTCTGCAAATTTATCCATATCCATAAAATAAGAGCCGTTCGATTCAGAAACGATACCGGCTGTTTGTAAGCTGTCTCTGACTAATGCATAGGTATAAATAACCAGCGGCGTATTTAATACGATTTCGGACCTCATCGGGGAACCTATTTCCGCTTTATATAATTCCAAAGCTGTCTGCGAAGCCGGAAAAAGATAACTCATACCCTCTTTGTCGGCTTTTACCATATCCAATGAGCCTGCTTTTCTGTAGTTCAGTTCCAGGGAGAACTTTTTTGCCATTTCTCTCTTAAAGTTCTCATCCTCAAAGAGACCGATCTTTTCTCCGCCAAGATAGCCGTTAATTTGATCCACAGGTTTTGGCCCCATTGCAAAATACCCTATTACTGCCACCATCACTATAATGAGTATGCCAAACCCTATCCACTTTGATTTCATTTATTCCTCCGATCTTAAAGTCTGTTCCAAGACTTTAACATCTGTTGTAATATCCATAATTTCTCCCTGCATCAATCTCTCATATTGCTGATCAAATGCCTTTGTGAGCACCGTGAGACCGTTTAGAATATCGGCTTTCGCCTTTTCAACAGACTCTCCTTTCACTCTTGAAATAATTAGTTTTTGATATTTGATCAGAAGGCTCGCCGCCGTATCTAAATAATAATTTATAAATCTTCTCGCAAGACCGATTTTATCGGGGTTTTTTTGCAAGTGTTCAAATATGGATATGCCGGATTGGTATAACTGTAAAGCCAGTTCTCGAACCGAGTTGTCTTGAATTTTTCTGCCGGTCGTTTCCAAAACCTCCAAGTCCTCATAGGCATCTTTCATAAGGGATTTCATCTCCTCTCCCTTTACATCGCTCAACTTGAGGGAACCTATCTTTATCACGGGTTTTGAAACCATATAAACTCCCACATAGACGGCTATAGGAATCAGGATAATCATCGGAAGCGGCATAGCGAAAAACAAGGTCAAAGCAAAAGCCGCCAACCCCCCTAACAAACTTTTTATTGTGCGTAATAATTCATTATTTTTCATAGACACCTTGTTAGTTATATCCCTTTACACTTCTGAAGGCTCCCGCAAGGTTTTCTCTGCCGTCAAATACTCTTGCCCCCGTGTATTCTGCTATTTCTTCCAATTGTTTGGGATTTGCATCTCCAAACATAATCGAGAATACCGGTACATCTTGCCCGAGCTCTTCATAGGCAGATTTGAATTCTTCAAAGCTGCCTCCACTTTCTCCATCCGTAAGCAATATGATAGCGGGGTTATAATTATTCAAATCATACGTTCCCAAGGTGATTAAGCCCTCTAACATCGCTTGGTACATATCAGTGCCGCCCCCGGCGGACAGATCTTTTACTTTTTCATTTAATTCATTTAAAGCTTCTTCCGTGCTCGGATCAATAATCATACTGTCTATGACATCACTATTAAAAAATATAACTTGATTTACTTCCGCCGGGTTTGCCTGCAACAACAGGTCTTTCGCTTTTTCCTGATCCAGGATTAAGTCCATTGCCTCTTTTACTTCTCTTTCTCCCCTCCCTATCATAGAACCTGAAAAATCAAGACAATATATGGAGAGGGAAGGCTTCCTGAACTCCCCTTGATAAAGATTTAAGGCTTCCATAATAACGTCTGCCGTCGGAAGTTTGATCGGAGAGAGAATTTTATCGGTGTCTATCCCCCACTCCTTTTTAAATACGCCCTTATTTTCATCAAAAACGCCTTCATACCCTGTGCGCCTGCCTATCTTTTGTAATTTGCTCTGAACTTCTTCACTTAAAAGATATTTTTGAAAGTCTAAAAAAGCTTCCTCTTTAACCTTGTCGCCCCGGTCTATATATCCAAGCGGGGAATCGGAAATGGAAAGGCCGTCATACGGATAAACTAAGTAAAGCGGTTCCTCACCTCTTGCTATTAATTCTTGATTCGTAGTAATAATCAAGGACTCATAGTTGACCATGGCATCGTAATCACTATTTAAAAACAAGGTCTTCAGCCATTCGGAGCTGCCTGAGGACCTGTCAACTCCATGTAGTAAACTTGTAATATCTTCCCTAAGTTCCTGCTTTTGCAAGTCTTCTTTGGTAAGCACCTCGGGATTACCGGACAGACCGGATAAAAACCCTAAATATGCACCCGCGCCGGAATTCGATTGCGTGGCCGATGTCATGCAAAACTTTAATTCTCCCGATCTTATTTTTGACATAATATCGTTAATAGAGACTTCTTTGTCGACAAAGCCCATACTCTCGGCTAAAGATTTTTTTATACCGAAAACGACAGGACTGAGGCTTGTCGATTCAATATGTTTCACTTTGAAGTCTATATCTCCCATGGAAATCCATATGGAAGAAGCCGGCCAAACGGCATCGTAGTTTGCCGCATCGGCTTGAAGCTGCCTCATAATATCGATTGAACCCATGTACGTCATTTCAATCGTTACTTTGTTTTTTTTGCAATATTGTTCTATTAGCGGTTCAAGCTCTTTGTTTTCCGAGCCGGATACGATTCGGATGACTGTGCCGCCCGTTCCGAAAATGTTCTGCTTGGAACCGGAATTTTGATTTTCATTTTTCTTTGTTCCGCCACACGCGGAAAGTAGGAGCGCAATAATAAGCAATACGGATACATAAGCTTTCTTAGACATAAACTCTCCTCCATTTTAAAGAGTACATTTTATATCTTACGTTATGAATAAGTAATGCATGTAAATAGCATGTGTATTCTATGTTAATTTTATGTTGGTTCAAATATAAAAGCCCATGACCGTGAATTAAATGAATGCCAAGGGAGAGTATAAAAAATCAGAAATATCCATCATGAACGGTTTTTGATAACAAATTTCGGAAAAAAATCACTCCATATCGAGTTGCCCGCAGATCATAATAACTCTTGTAAATGTTTGATCTCTTTGAAAAAAATATTATTCAGCATAAATTCATAGTCTAAGAGAAAGGCCATTCAAGTGTCGCAAAGACCTTTGAATGACCTTTTTGAGGGCGGGCGGATTGCGTAAAGCTTCGCTCGCAGTTTATCAATAAATCCAATATATGCTCATCTCATACTTTCAAAAAATTTCTCCTTTGCAACCTCTCTATGCTTGTCCATCTTTATTCGAAACAAATCTCCATTCGAAGGCGGGGTATATGATATGGCATTGGCCCCTGCAGCTATCGTTTCTAAGATCGTTTCACCGGTGGGCCCTCCGGTTGCAATGATGGGAATGTTCGGATTGCTTTGTCTGATATTTTTTATGATTTTCACCGTGTCAGCTCCACCGCTGACGTTGAGAATCGAGGCTCCAGCTTCTATCCTTTTTTCAAAGTTGGAATAAATGGAAACGATAGTTGCGACGACCGGACATACGACACTTTCCTTTATAAACTTAAATGTCTCAAGCGGGGCGGGAGCGTTCAAAACCACAGCAATACAACCATGTGATTCGGCAAGTAGTGCCATGTCACGTGATCGGACCCCCTTTGTGATCGCCCCGCCGACTCCTGCAAATACCGGCATTTGTGCTACGCTCGTTATAGCTGAAAATATCGCAGGGTGCGGCGTAAAGGGGTAGACCGCAAACACTGCATCTGCATTGTTGTTCATTATGATCGCTATGTCCGTTGTAAATATTAACGACTTGATTCTCTTCCCGTTTATGATTATTCCTGAACAGCGTGAAATTTCCTTGGGAACCTCTATAATATCACTATCGATCCCGGCGCTGACAACCGGTATGAATTTCTTCTCTTTTTTTACTCCTTCAGACATCATGATTGCTTCCCCTTTATTGTTTCATTGCTTGAAGACTGTCCATCTCCAGTTGAAATTCATAGTCCCTGAACAGATGAAAATTCGGATATGAAAATGCATGTTCGATCAGAGTTCTCAGCTGTATTTTAGCATGTCATCCATACGAAAGTTAAAGACGGGCTCCAAGAACACCTGTTCTAATTTGTTCTCGTTTATTTTCATTTATGCCGAACTTCAGTTGGATAATGAATGAATTCATTAGTCCCATCCTCATAGTATGCAAGCAAGCATATTTCTATTAGAATATACCCTTTACATCCTTATGAAAAAACACACCAAAGAACGAGATATTTCATAAATGATTTATTATTCATAAAGCATAAAGCTTGTTTTATCGATTTGTTCGCCCTACAATATTGTGAGAGAATATACCGAAAGGGCGTTCTTGACATTTTTTTAGTCAGAGTCAACAAAACGATAATTATTGGTGGGTACAATGAAACATGATTCGACGGTTCTTATCAACGAAGGGCTTTATCTGGAAGAGATCGTTCGTGTAGCGCGCGATGGAGCAAAATTTCAAATTTCTGACGCAAGATTAGAAGCGGTGCGAAAATGCAGCGCCTATGTAGAAGAAATTATATCCAGCGGCGCTATTGTCTACGGAGTAACGACCGGCTTCGGTGTTTTCGCCAACACAAAAATCTCGCGGCAAGACACCGATTTTTTGCAACAAAATTTGATACGCAGCCACGCCTGCGGCATGGGGCGCGCTCTGCCAACGGAAGTTGTGCGCGCGGCTATGCTCATGCGCTGCAACTCGCTTGCCTTCGGCAAATCCGGGATTCGAGAGAGGACTCTCTTGACCTTGGTCGAGATGCTCAACAAAGGGGTGCATCCCATCGTACCGGAAAAAGGCTCCCTCGGCGCTAGCGGCGATCTGGCGCCCTTGGCGCACATCGTTCTGGTCATGATGGGCGAAGGAGAAGCGGAGTTTCAAGGTGAAATCATGAGCGGCGCAGAGGCCATGGCAAGAGCGAACATTCCTGTCGTCAGATTGAAGCAAAAGGAAGGTCTCGCTCTTATCAACGGGACGCAAATTATGACGGCGATCAGCGCCTTGGCTATTCACGATGCAATCCATTTGATAAAAATGGCCGACATCGTCGCAGCTCTCAGCGCAGAGGCCCTCTGCGCGATCACCAAAGCTTTCGATCCGCTGGTCTCCTCCGTCCGATCCCATAAAGGCCAAGCGGCCTGCGCCAGGAATCTTATGCGGCTATTAGAGGGGTCTTCTCTAGTGGAGAGGGAAAAAGAGACCAGAGTGCAAGATGCATATTCTCTGCGCTGCATACCTCAAGTGCACGGCGCAAGCAGAGACGCCCTCAACTACGTCCTCGATACACTCCTGGTTGAAATCAATTCCGTGACGGACAATCCGCTTATATTTCCTGATGAAGAGGAAGTCATCTCAGCGGGCAACTTCCACGGTCAGCCAATTGCCTTGGCGATGGATTTCTACGGCATCGCGGTGGCGGAGCTGGCCAATATCTCCGAGCGCCGAATTGAGCGCATGATGAACGCCTCGCTCTCCTATGGCTTACCGGGCTTTTTGACAGAAAAAGGCGGCCTTTGCTCCGGCTTTATGATTGCCCAGTACTCAGCAGCATCTATGGTTTCTGAAAACAAGATATATGCACATCCGGCAAGCGTAGACTCTATTCCCACCTCTGCCAATCAGGAAGACCATGTCAGCATGGGCACAACCGCCGCACGCAAAGCACTTCAGATTTTAGAAAATGTTCGCAATGTCCTGGCCATTGAGCTGATGAGCGCCGCTCAGGCATTGGAGTACCGCGATAAGGCGAAGTTGTCGCCCGCCTGTCGAGCTGTCTACGATCTTGTGCGAAAGCGCATTTCACCCCTCAGCCACGGCAACGATATGATTATGTACTCAGAAATGGCTAAGGCCGAGCAATTGCTTCGCTCAAGCGAGCTTCTAAAAGCGACAGAGGCCGTCATTGGAGAACTTGAATAATCATAGGTAGCGATGAAGCAAGGACTCTCCGAGCTCATCACAACGCGTCACGTATTGGGAAAGGACAAAAATATGCAATCAGCCACATGCAACCATACAGAAAAAGAGGTGCAACAAATCCGTTTAGGCGAAGAGCTCCCGCCATATCCAGATTTTATTCCCGGCATAAGGCGAGCGCCTGATCGCGGCTACAGTTTAAATAAAAAACAGACGAGACTGGCGCTGCAAAACGCGTTGCGCTATGTCCCAAAGACCCTGCACAAAGATTTAGCTCCCGAATTTTTGGAAGAGTTACAGACGCATGGACGCATCTATGCGTATCGATATCGGCCGGAGGGCCGAATTTATGCCAAGCCCATTGACGAATATAAGGGCAACTGTCTGGAGGGAAGGGCATTTCAACTCATGATCGACAACAATCTCGATTTTGAAATTGCTCTCTATCCTTATGAGCTTGTTACATACGGTGAAACAGGCAAACCCTGCCAAAACTGGCTGCAATACAGGCTGATCAAGAAATATTTGCAAGCTCTGACGGATGAGCAGACATTGGTCCTTGAATCCGGCCATCCTTTGGGGCTTTTTCCCTCGAGACCTGATGCCCCCCGCGTGATCCTGACCAATGCCCTCATGGTAGGCATGTTTGACAATTTGGAGGAGTGGAATATCGCCGAGCAGCTCGGCGTGGCCAACTACGGTCAAATGACGGCCGGAGGGTGGATGTACATCGGCCCGCAGGGCATTGTTCACGGCACCTTCAATACCATCCTCAATGCCGGCAGGAAATTTTTAGGCGTCCCCGAACAAGGCGACCTCAAAGGCAAAGTATTTGTCTCTTCCGGCCTTGGCGGCATGAGTGGCGCCCAGCCTAAGGCGGCCAAGATCGCCGGCGCTGTCGGCCTCTTTGCCGAAGTCGATATGAGCCGCATCGACATCAGAATGCGGCAGGGCTGGCTCGATGAAGTGACCGATGATGTGGATCAAGCGTTGGATCTCTGCGAGCGCTACAGAATAGAAGGAAAAAGCATCGCTTTGGCCTATTGCGGAAACATTGTCGACCTTCTGGAGCGCGCCATCGAGCGCAATTGCAAAATTGATTTGCTTTCCGATCAGACTTCCTGCCACAACGCATACGACGGCGGATATTGCCCTGCAGGCATTACCTTTGCTGAGCGAACTGAGCTATTGCATCATGATAGAGAGCGCTTCCGTCAGCTTGTCGACGGAAGCCTCCGTCGCCATTTTGAAGCGATCAAAAAGCTGGTTGAAAGTGGAAGTTATTTCTTTGACTATGGAAACTCTTTCATGAAGGCGGTTTTTGATGCGGGCGTCAGCGAGATCGCA
Source organism: Tissierellia bacterium (assembly GCA_012520095.1). Lineage (GTDB taxonomy): Bacteria > Bacillota > Clostridia > Peptostreptococcales > Acidaminobacteraceae > DUVM01. The sequence continues at coordinate 13,831 of JAAYOV010000021.1, forward strand.
AAAAATAAAGCGGATGAAAAAGACGGCTTTATCTTCCCCTCATATGTTGAAGACATTATGGGGCCGATGCTCTTTGACTATGGCTATGGACCTTTTCGCTGGGTTTGCCTCAGCGGAAAAGAAGAAGATCTGGATAAAACCGATCAAGCGGCCATGAGCCTAATCGACCCCTCGAGACGTTTTCAAGACAGGGATAACTATATCTGGATTCGCGACGCAAAAGAACATAAGCTCGTCGTCGGCAGCCAGGCGCGCATTCTCTACCAAGATGCCGAAGGAAGAAAGCGCATCGCTCTTCGCTTCAACGAGATGGTGCGAAAAGGAGAAATCGGCCCTGTTATGCTGGGGCGCGATCATCACGATGTTTCGGGTACGGATTCTCCCTTCCGTGAAACAGCCAATATTAAGGACGGCTCCAATGTCATGGCGGATATGGCCGTGCAGTGTTTTGCAGGCAATGCCGCACGTGGAATGAGCCTTTGCGCCCTTCACAACGGAGGTGGCGTCGGCATCGGTAAAGCCATCAATGGCGGTTTTGGCTTGGTCTTGGACGGCAGCGCCCGTGTAGATGAGATTATTCGCTCGGCGATCGTCTGGGACGTCATGGGCGGCGTAGCAAGACGCGCATGGGCGAGAAATCCGGCCGCTATGAAGACCAGCCAAATTTACAATGAGACGCAAGCCGGAAAAGCACATATTACCCTGCCCTATCTCGTAGATGATGCTCTCTTAAATGAGCTGCTGGGCGAAGCGAAAGAATAGTAAAAAGGATGAAGTTGTGGCTAAAATTATAGAATGTGTCCCCAATATCAGCGAAGGACGAAATCAGCAAGTGATTGACGAAATTGTAGGCATTATTAAAGCCTGCCCCGGTGTGACGTTTTTGGATCTCAGTTCCGACACGAGTCACAACCGTTCCGTATTGACTTTCATAGGCGAACCCGAACCGATGGAAAACGCAGTCCTTGCCATGACGGAAGCGGCAATCCGCCTCATTGATCTTCGCAAACACCGGGGACAGCACCCGCGAATGGGCGCGGTGGATGTGATTCCTTTCATCCCCATTAAAGAAATGGATATGCAAGAATGCGTTGACTTCTCCAAGCGCGTCGGAAATCGTCTTTGGCAGAAATATCAATTGCCGGTTTTTTTATACGAGGCTTCCGCGACAAGACCCGGCCGACAAAATCTGGCTGATATTCGACGCGGCGAGTTTGAAGGCATGACCGAAAAAATGACATCCGAGGAATGGAAGCCGGATTATGGCGACAGCCTACACCCAAGCGCAGGCGCGGTCGCCGTCGGAGCCAGAGAGGCTCTGATCGCCTTTAACATCAACCTCTCCACCTCGAATGTCGAGGTGGCCAAAGCGATCGCCAAGACGATACGCACAGGAGGTGGAGGTCTTTCTTGCGTCAAGGCTCTCGGCATTTTCTTGGAAGAGCGCAATCTCGCCCAAGTCTCCATCAACATGACCAATTACAAGATCACTCCGCTTTATCGTGTCGTGGAGCTCGTCAAAGCAGAGGCCAAACGCTGGGGAGTGCATGTTTTGGGAACAGAGATCGTCGGTCTGGCGCCAATGGATGCGCTTGTCGATTCGGCGGAGTACTATCTGCAAATCGAAAACTTCAACAAGGAAACACAGGTCTTGGAAAAACACCTGCTCTAAGGAGATCATATGAGTGAGGCATTGCTGTTAACAAATATCGGACTTTTGCAAACGCCGGTAGGAAGCTATAAACACGGCGGATCGAAGCAGGGCGAAAACCTGAAATTAAAAAACGCCTCCATCCTCATAAAGGATGGAAAAATAGCCGAAATTTATGCAGACGGCAAGGGCGTCGATCAGCCCGAAGCGCGCCGCATCAATGCAGGAGGGCGTCTTGCAACCCCCGGACTCATTGATTCTCATACTCATCTCGTTTTTGGCGGATGGCGCGAAAACGAAATTCCCCTCAAGCTGTCGGGCGCCTCCTATCTTGACATCTTGACTGCAGGCGGAGGCATCTATTCGACCGTGCGAAAGACCAGAGAAGCCGGTTTCGATGAACTCTATCATAAAAGCGAAGCCCTGCTCAAAGAGATGACAGCTCAAGGAGTCACCGCCTGCGAGATAAAAAGCGGCTACGGCCTCGACCTGGAAACAGAGATCAAGCAGCTGCGTGTCATCAAAACCCTGAGCAAGAACACTCCGATGGACATCGTCGCTACCTATCTCGGTGCGCATGCCGTGCCGGAATCGTTTAAAAACCGACCTGATGACTATCTTGATTTTATCGAAGAAGAAGTCCTGCCTCTGATCCAAAGTGAACAATTGGCGCAGTACTGTGATGTGTTCTGCGAGAAAGCCGTCTTTACAGCGGAGCAAAGTGAAAAAATATTAAGAGCGGCCAGGCGTTTCGGACTCAAATGTAAGATTCACACGGATGAAATCGAATGCATAGGCGGTACGAAGGTGGCCGCAAAATTGGCCTGTGAGACAGCTGAACATCTGATCGTGACACAAGCCGACGGCATAGAAGATCTCAAGCGCGGCGGAACCATCGCCGTTCTATTGCCCCAGACTTCACTCTATCTAAATGCACAGTACGCTCGTGCCAGAGAGATGATTGACCATGGTGTTCCCGTCGCCGTGGCCAGTGACTTTAATCCCGGTTCTTGCCCCTCTTCCAATCTACATCTGTCGATGAACCTCTCTTACATCGCCTATCGCCTCAAACCGGAGGAAATTCTCAGCGCAGTGACGATCAATGCGGCAGCGGCCATCGGACGAGAAAAAGAACTTGGAAGCATTGAAGTGGGAAAACAGGCAGACATTGTGCTCTGGGATGCGCACAACTTTGACTATGTCGTCTATCGCCTGGGAGCCAATCTCTGCCATAGTGTGATCAAAAGCGGAAAAGTTGTCTATGAGAAAGAGGACCTATAATCCGTTGATGATCGTTTTTAGCAAAACTTTATTTCATTGTGTTGGAAAATACCACCGGAGATAAACCCTCAAGAAAGGGCATAAAATGACGAAATTAATAGATTTTTCTATCCGAGATTATCAGAGTCTTTTGGCCTCTCAAGAGGCCGTTCCGGGAGGCGGTTCTGCCGCCGCTCTGAGTGGCGCACAAGGCGCTTCCCTCCTTGCCATGGTCGCTCACCTTACGACAGGATCCGAAAAGTACACTGATGTTGAATCCTTTTACAAAGATATTATCCGCCGGGCTGAAGATTTCGCGTCTCGCTTTATGAGCAATGTCGATGCCGATTCACAGTCCTATCAAGAGGTCATGCGCGCCTTTCAACTCCCCAAATATACGGATGAAGACAAGAACGCGCGCAAGCAGGCGATTGCCGCCGCTTTAAAGCGCGCCACAGAGGTTCCCTTTGACACCTTGAGCCTGGCTTTAGAGACACTGAGGCTCTGCGAAGAAGCGCAAGTTCATGCCAACCCTAACGCCGCTTCCGATCTCGGAACAGCGGCTGCCACTTTACAGGCCGCTGCACGAAGCGCTTGGCTAAATGTCAAAATCAACACAAAAGGCAAGACGGACGAAGAGAGCCTCGCCTTCACTGAACGCGGTGAGAGGATGCTTGCAGAATCAGACCGCATAGCAGAAAAAATATTCTACTCGATCGACCATTCCCTCCGGTGACCCAAATAAAATGCAACGTTCTTAAAACAAATCTGTAAATTCTCTGACAGAGCTTGCTGAGAGAAAAGAGCTGCGCGAATCACTCGCTGCAGCTCTTTAAGATTCTTTACTCAACAGGAGCCAGATGCGCTTGGAAGTGGCGTAAGATCGGAGGCTCCCAGACGATCCGGTAGCCTTTAATCCGATCTGCACGCTTTTTGATCTCAATGAGCGCTTGGGCGATCAGATCGAGATGGGACTGCGTGTACACGCGTCTGGGTATGGCCAGGCGCGTAAATTCAAACTCCGCTTCCATCTGCTTGCGCGTGTCGGGGTCATTTCCCATCATGTAGCTTCCGACATCACAGCCGCGAATCCCGGCCTCTTTATAAAGTTCGATCGCCAGAGCCTGACCCGGAAACTCATAATAAGGAATGTGAGGCAAGAGCGCTTTTGCATCGATGAAAAGGCCGTGGCCTCCGGCAGGCGTCTGATGGGCAATGCCGGCTTCCTCCAGAAGTGCCGAGAGGTACTCCACCTGTCCGATTCGGTAGCGAAGCTGATCTTCCTGCACTCCTTCGAGCAGCCCTATGGCCATGGCCTCCAGATCGCGCCCTGCCAGTCCGCCATAAGAGCTGAAACCCTCAAAAGAAATCGTGTTTGCTTTGATGCTAAGCGCCATTTCTCCGTCAACTCGAGCCCCTACCAAGCCGCCCATGTTGAGGATGGCGTCTTTTTTTGCACTCATCGTAAAATAATCACAGAGTTGGAACATCTCATAGACGATTTCCTCAATCGAGCGGTTCTTATACTCTTCTTCACGCTGCTTGATGAAGTAGGCGTTTTCCGCAAAACGAGCGGCATCGAGGCTCAGGGGAAGAGCATGTTCTTTACAGAGTTCCGACACCTGCCTCAGATTTTCCAGGGAGACAGGCTGGCCTCCGGCCGAATTGTTCGTGACAGTCATGACAACGACTCCGATCCGGCCTTTGTATTCTTCAAGCAGGAGCTTAAACCGCTCAATGTCCATGTTTCCCTTAAAAGGCGCTCGACTTTGTGTGATTCTTGCTTCCGGCACCACACAGTCAATGGCTCTGCCGCCTGCAAGCTCTACGTGAGCTCGGGTCGTGTCGAAGAACATATTGCTGATCGCCACTTTTCCTTCACTCAGCAGAAGAGGAAAGAGAACTTTCTCAGCCGCTCTTCCCTGATGCACGGGCTGCACATAGTCATAACCGAACAATTTTGTAGTCACTTCCATCAGGCGATAATAATTTGACGATCCGGCATACGACTCATCCCCCAGCATCATACCTGCCCACTGTGCGCTGCTCATGGCATTACTTCCGCTATCGGAGAGCAGATCGATCGCTACGTCTTCACTCTTTAAATAAAAGAGATTATAGTGAGCTCGGCTGATAGCTTTTTCACGTTCCTGCCTGCTCAGAAGACGGATCGGTTCCACCATCTTGATTCGAAAAGGCTCCATCACGTACTTTGCTGCCATAGCCACCTCCTGTATTTTTCTAATCATAGGATATCACAGTTGCGTCCAACGTTTCACCAAATTCCCGCTGCGATCTCTATACAGAAACAATTGATTTTGCGCTCGGTTCAAAGGGAAACGTCTGAATTCATTTGACTGAAATTTTATGATCCGTTACGATGAACAACAAATACATGTAAAAAAGGATGCCGCTTTGACATTGAAAGATTTTTTTACAAACAATCCCAAAATCGCACTGGCTTTTTCCGGCGGCGTCGATTCTTCTTATCTCCTCCACGCAGCCATCAAACAAGGTGCGCAAGTCCGTGCCTACTATGTGAAAACACCCTTTCAACCCGCCTTTGAGCTCGATGACGCCCTGCGCTTGGCCAAATTATTGAAGGCGGACTTGTCCGTTCTGTCTCTCGATCTTTTAAAGGATCAAAACATTGTCACAAACTCAAATGATCGGTGCTATTATTGCAAACACAAAATGTTTACCGCCATATTGCAAGCAGCCGAAGCCGACGGCTTCCCCCTTACAATAGACGGCACCAATGCATCCGACGATGAAGCTGACAGACCCGGCATGCGCGCGCTCAAGGAATTATCCATCCGCTCTCCACTTCGTGAATGCGGATTGTCGAAAGCGGATGTGCGAAGGTTTTCCAAAGAGGCGGGATTGTTCACTTGGAACAAACCCGCTTATGCCTGCCTTGCCACTCGCATCTGCACGGGAGAAGAGATTACGAGTGAAAAACTTCTAAAAACAGAAACAGCGGAAGACTTCCTCTTTTCAATCGGCTTCAGCGATTTTCGCCTACGACAGTCAGGCAACAGCGCAAAACTACAAATCACAGAGGAACAGTTTCCGATGCTTTTGGAGCGGCGAAGTAAAATTGTAACCGAACTAAAGAAATATTTTAGTGAAGTATCATTGGATTTAGAGGTGCGCCATGAATAATGACATCCGACAGATATTGGAAGATGTGCAGTCAGGTAATCTGTCTGTGAACGATGCTCTGCTGAAAATGAAAGTCAAGCCCTTTGAAGACATCGGTTATGCCAAGGTCGATCTTCATCGAAAGATCCGTAAGGGGACGGCAGAAGTCATTTTTGGCGAAGGAAAAACCGCAGAGCAGATAATAGGCATACTCGAAGTGATGCAAAATAATGACCAGGGAACGATCCTCATCACTCGTTTGTCACAAGAATTAGCGGACATCGTTTCTGAAAAACACCCCCTTGCCTATCACCCGGAAGCAAGAATTGGCGTTTTGGGAGAGTTTCCCGAGCCGGACGGCATCGGCTATATCGTCGTAACCACCGGCGGAACCGGCGATATCCCGGTTGCAGAGGAAGCGGCGCTGACCGCCGAGGCTCTTGGCAACGAGGTCATCCGGCTTTATGATGTGGGCGTAGCCGGGCTCCATCGCACACTCTCCTATCTGGATATATTGATGAATGCCTGCGTCATTGTCGCCGTTGCCGGAATGGACGGAGCATTGCCCGGCGTGATCGGAGGTTTGGCCGATTGCCCTGTCATCGCCGTTCCTACCGGCATTGGCTATGGCGCTTCATTCCACGGTCTTTCCGCCCTACTAACTATGCTCAATTCCTGTGCAAGCGGCGTATCAGTTGTCAATATTGACAACGGTTTTGGAGCCGGATATCTTGCCAGCATGATCAATCATATACGTGCCAAAGAAAGGTGTGAACCATGAAAATACTCTATCTGGACTGCGCGATGGGCGCCGCAGGAGATATGCTTGCAGCTGCATTATTGGAGCTGTTGCCGCAACCGGATGCATTCATTGAACAGATGAACGCCCTCGGCATTCCCGGCGTCCATATTCAGCGTATACCTTCCGTCAAATGCGGGATTAGCGGAACACGCATATCCGTAAAAATAAACGGTGTGGAAGAAGAGAGTCTCGACCTCCATCATCACGATCATCACCATGGTCATGGCCATGATCACCACGAGAATCCCTCGCACACTCACCATCACGATCATAAAAGCGAACCGAGTCACACGCATAACAGGCTGCAGGATATCGAACACATTGTGCGCGATCATCTGCCTATTTCCGACAAGATCAAAGAGGATGTGATGGCCGTCTATGAACTTATCGCCGAGGCGGAGAGCCATATCCACGGCGTGCCCGTATCCAATATCCACTTTCATGAAGTCGGCGCTATGGATGCTGTTGCAGATATTACGGCCGTCTGCATGCTTATGGACATGCTTTCTCCCGATGAAGTGGTGGCGTCTGCCATCCACGTGGGCAGCGGCCAAGTTAAATGCGCTCATGGAATCCTTCCGGTGCCCGCCCCCGCTACCGCTCATATTCTCAAAGACGTGCCGATCTACGGAGGAAACATCCGAGGCGAGCTCTGCACGCCGACCGGAGCCGCTTTGCTTAAATATTTTGTGGATCGCTTCGGTGCCATGCCGCTTATGAAGATCGACTCCATCGGCTATGGCATGGGTGCGAAGGACTTTCCTGCCGCCAATTGTGTACGCGCATTTTTAGGCCGGTCGGAAGATAAAAACGATGCCGTGTTCGAGATTTCCTGCAATGTCGACGACATGACGGCAGAACAAATCGGATTTGCCATGGAAAGGCTCTTTGACAGCGGCGCCCTGGATGTCTTCACGATCCCCATCGGCATGAAAAAATCTCGTCCGGGCACATTGCTGTGTGCTTTATGTAAAAGAGAGAATAGAGATGACATCATCCGGTCCATCTTCCGTTTTACGACGACCATCGGAATCAGGCAGGCCGAAATGCATCGATATGTCCTCAATAGGACAGAGACAAACATGGACACTCCCTATGGTGTCGTAAGGCGAAAAGATTGCGACGGCTACGGCGTGCTTCGCTCAAAATATGAATACGAAGATCTCGCGCGCATTGCAAAAGAAAAAAATATCAGTTTGACAGACGCAATCGCTTTGATTGAACAAAATAGCGCCACACCCACAAAATGACGACAGCCTTATCAAGTACATGATGTCTGCCGGCAATGAAAAGTGCGGGCAGACACTTTATTTTTGCCTGTCGTTCAAATATTGAAGGCATTTTTGAAGCGCCAAGAATTGATAAGTAGGAAGTATTAATTAGATAAATCCATTAGTGAAATATACGTCTTTAATATAATATAATAAAATCAACAGAGGAGGTCATACGTGGAGCATTTTTTTACCGCGCAAAAGTCCCAGCCATCGGCTTTTGCCTTGGAGTTTCATATCATCTCCAATATTCTTCTTTATATGAGCGTCCTTTTACCTGTTTGCCGATATAAAAGACACCCGGACGAAAGATATCTTCACAAGGTATTGGCGATTTTACAGCTAATTGAATATCTCAGCATTTTTATCTGGTACTATGTATCAGGCTATCTCGACTTTCCTCTTCCCCTTTATCACTGCCGCCTTGCCAAGCTCATCTTGATTCTTACGGCCTTTGCCGGATTCGGCGGCCGCCTTCGCTCTCTGTATGTGTATGCGGCGCCATTGTCGATCGTGGGAGCGGTGTCATCTTTTCTCATTCCGAATGTCGATCCCTTTCCCTGGCCCCATCTGACCTATATTGGCTATTTTTTCGGCCATTATATACTCATGCTGCAAGCGATGGCAGCTCTGATGCGTGATACAGCGGGACTGAGCAAATCTGACTTTTGGCAGGGGCAAGGCATCTTGTTCCTCGCAAATATCTTGATTATGGCGGTAGCCCGATATACGGGAACAAATTATTCCTACATGCTCGAGTCCCCCATCTTCACAGATACATTCGCAAAGCTTTCCCCGCCGATTTATACCTTGGCGATTTTTCTGGTATATGCGCTTCTGTATTGCGCAAGCTTCGCTGCAGCACGCTTGTTGCAACGCACGGCGGATAAAATCCGTTTCTTTTCCACAGCAAATTCACAAAGAGCCCATCCGGACAAATGAGCAGACACCTCTCCTCATTCAGATGTCTAATGTTTCCTACATAGAGTCCTCGGGTACTACAGATAATGGAATGGACAGCGATTTGTTCAAACCCGACTAGCGTGATAGAATCAAAAGTGAGTTGAAAACGAAATGGAGGTATCAAAATGGAGCATAAACTGCCTAAGTTGCCTTTTAACGAAGACGCATTGGAACCGGTCATCTCCAAGGAAACGATCGAGTTTCATTACGGAAAACACCATCAGGCCTATGTTGACAATCTAAACAAACTCATAGCAGGAACCGAGTTCGAAGATATGGAGCTCGAGGAAATAATCATGAAGTCCGGTGGCGGCATCTTCAACAACGCAGCCCAGGTCTTTAACCACACATTCTACTGGAATTGTCTAACCCCCAACGGCGGCGGCAAGCCCGAAGGCAAGCTGGCAGAGGCAATTGATGAAGCCTTTGGCTCATTTGAAAAGTTCAAAGAGCTGTTCTCTGCCAAAGCTGTCGGTACTTTCGGATCCGGATGGGCCTGGTTAGTCAAAAACCAAGACGGCGCGCTGGAGATCGTCAGCACCGGCAATGCCGATAATCCGCTTACAAAGGGACAGACGCCTCTTCTGACCTGTGATGTCTGGGAGCACGCCTATTATATTGATTATAGAAACGCCCGCGCAAAATATGTGGAGGCATTCTGGAATCTGCTCAATTGGGATTTTGTCGCCGGCAACTTCTAATCGACTCGTTAAACAGGACAAATCTAAGGGCGGTTGGATATCCGCCCTTAGATTTTTTTAACCCCCTATTAAAAGAATCAGGTGATATACTGTTCTTTAAGAAGATTTGGATGTTGAGCTAGTTTCAAGTGTGAGGTGAACATGAAATACAAACCATTGTTGTTGGCCCTGTTGTCGCTTGTCATCATTGCAACCATGTTCTCGTGTGGTGGAGAAAACGCTCCGGTCGCTCCCGTTGCGGAAGAGACCGTTTCAGAGCCTGCTGTTGAAACGATTCCGGAGCCTCCGTCAGAAGAGGAAGAAATCGATTATCTCTCGCTATATGCAAACATATTGGATCGCTACTACTATCTGATTGCAGTCAATCCCGATGATTTTAATGACGCAGAGATGGGCGTGTTTGAAGCGACACTCGGAAAAGAAAAAGAGGCAGCACTGCAGACAATCGGGTACTCTATCGAAGACATAAGCGGAGACGGTATTCCGGAGCTGATCATAGGCGCTATTTCAGAAGAGAAGGATTCTCTGTTCTTCGGAAACGAGATGTATGCATTGTTTACTCTAGTAAATGACCGGCCTCAATTTGTCTTTGAGGGATGGAGCAGAAATAGCTTCCAATATGCCGGAGAGGGTTCTTTCTTTCATTGGGGCTCCTCAGGGGCAATGTATACACTGTTCGGTATGTACAGCCTCACCGCTGACGCAACAGAGCTCATCGGCAACGATTTTTACTTCACTTTCGAAAAAGATGAAAGTTTTCAGGAAATCGGCTTCTATCACAACACCACAGGTGAAATGAATAAAGATGTTTCTGAAGAGCTCTCTATAACGGATGAAGAGTTTTGGCAGATCGCAGCCGATTTTGAAAAAGAGATCCAAAACATGGAACTCATCCCCTTTTCCATGTATGAATACACAGTGGAAGACCTCATTTCAGCAAACATCACGCTGTACCGTGCAGAAGATAAATTAGATGCCTTCACTTCTTATGATGAATTTACCGCGGATGCAACCCAACCGCAGACCGGAGTCCTATTTGTGACGGATGTTCCAATCGATAACTTTCAAGTCCTTGCACTTACCTTAGAGAGCATCGATGACAGCGGAGTCGCTACATTCAGTACCGAGACGCTTTATACTCTCGAGAGGTTGACGCCGAAGCGTCCGTTTGTCGTCAACTTGACTTTTTACGGTCCCATCCCTTCTTACGGGATTTCCTATCTTGACCGAGACGGCATCGAAAGAGTTTATTCAATTGACATGAGCGGCGAAGACGGCTCTCTGTATTTGACCGAACTCTAAATAAGATCCCATGCAACGGACAAAAGAAGACCTTCCGCTCCAATAAGTGAAGGGTCTTCTTTTTGTTTACCTGCTTATGTGCACGAGATCCCATTATCTATTTGACTGGGAGAACGGCTCCTCCATAATTGTCAGTAATCCACCGGGCTATCTCGTCGGACCGGAGTACCTCTACAAGCATTTCGAAATGTCCCCATTTTCGGAGGTCGTATCAGAGGAGAGCTTTGCACGCCTACCGGAACCGCTCTGCTTAAGTATTTTGCCGATCGTTTTGGTCCCGTTGCGATGAGTAAGGCCAAAGCCATAGGCTTCTGCATCTCAAGATTCCGGTTTTTGCCACCTTCAACTCTTTTTGTTGCCCTCTAAAATCCAACGGAGTTGTTTGCTTTGCTACTGATCTTTAAAGGTTCCCATAGTCCTTTGTTAGGATACTTTACAAATAAAGAACAACTTGCTTGTATGTGTCATTTTCTTGACATTTACACATTCTTGTTATAGAGTGACAGCAAGCTCACTTACTGAGCATGTAATTGAATAACGACCAGGATCTTAACGGAGGTATTCCTCCGAGGAAACGGGTGTAATTCCCGTACAATGTCGTTGCTGTGTAGGAAGAGTTTTTCTCATGATGCCACTGGAGCCGATGCTCCGGGAAGGCGAGGAAAGCGTTGAGGCCAAGTCAGAATACGGATCCTGTCGTATCCACCGGTTGCGGTTCACAGCCAAGGGGGTGCCTTCGATTATGTCAGTTGCCGGTGTTTTTGTATATACGACACCGGCATTTTTATTTGTTTAACGGAAAAACTTGAACACATTAGGAGGACAAATGAAGAAAATAGGAACACTTACCTGTCTGAAATCCAATCGCGTCTGTGCCAGGGTTTCCTGTCTAAACGCCTTCAACAATCGAACCGGTTATTTCCAAGATTATCCGGAAGATACACAACTGGTAGCTATGATGACCTGCAACGGCTGTAAAGTCTCCTCCGAGACAGACCCTTCGGAAGATAAGGGAATATTGGAAAAGATCCGGCGATTAAAATATGAAGGAGTGGAAAAAGTTCACGTAGGGGTCTGCGTAATGACTCGCGAAGGAACGGAATGTCGCCATATCACAACTATACGAAGAATGCTGCAAGAGGAAGGCATTCCCACTGTTGATGGTACACATTTTACTTCTAAACGCCAACAATCACAGTAAAAAACATCGAGGCACACATTATTATCAGGAGGTTAAACATATGAAAAAGACGTATCTCAATGTCTTGGCACTGCTTCTGGCAGCTCTGATGATCCTTTCCGGCTGTAGTGCAAAACCGGCACCTGCACCAAGTGAGCCCGCTACTACTCCCGCTGAAGCGAGTACACCGGCAGAAAGTACACCTGCACCTGAGCCTGCAGAAAGTACAGAACCGAAGCATGTCGAAGTTCTTCGCATCGGAACTACGAGCACCAACGACACTTTCAACCTAACTACACAAGGTGGATCCTTCGGTGTCATGAACTACAACTCCTTTGTAGCGGGTTTGTTCTGGGAGCGCGATGAGTTTGGAAAACCTCAGCCCGGCGCTATTAAGGACTACTCCATCAGCGACGACAACCTGAGCATCACGATCTATCTGCCGGAAAATCTGTACTGGCACGACGGGAAACAGGTCACCAGCGATGATATCATCTTTACCTTCGAATATGCCCGAGATGTCCTGCTCAGCTCCAGACTCAAAGACATCGTCCTGACTCGTGACGGAGACTATCAGGCGACTATCACCTTTCCTGAAGGTGATTCCGCCTTTGCCTATGTCAACGGACAGACTTCCTGGTTGAAGATCTATCCGAAACACATCTGGGAAAATGTCGCCGACAACAAAGAGTACATGGGTGAGGATCGAGTCATCGGCTGCGGACCGTACCGATTTGTATCCGTAGACGAGGACGCTCAACTGGCAACCTATGAGGCGGTAGAGAATTACTGGAAAGGTGAAATCCTGGTAGATAAAGTCACGGTCAAATCTTATGCGAGCCAAGAGGCGCAGATCATGGCGCTTCGCAATAACGAGATTGATGCCATTTATAACTATAGTGGCCCTATCTCCGCCACTCTGTTCCCAACGCTTGAAGGCGATCCTAACTGTGACCTCGGCATCAGTCCCGATCCGGGGAACTACATGATCATGTTCGGTTACAATGAAGCCCCCACAAACGATTATCCTTTCCGTAAAGCGGTAACCCTCGCTTTGGATTACGATCTTTTCGGTCAGACGATTTACGGAAAATACTACAACATCCCCACAAAGGGCGTCATCCCTACCCCCAACATGGGTTATAACAGTTCTCTGCCCGAGATGACATATGATCCGGAAGCGGCTAAAGCCGTACTGGAAGAAGCCGGATATGTGGATGTGGACGGAGACGGCTACAGAGAAGATCCGCAGGGACAACCTCTGAATGTTCTCATAACCCCTCAAAACAACAAGTCGAGAGCTGAGCTTCTGACCAGAATCGCTGCTGTCATCGCTGACAACCTCGACAAAATCGGCGTCAAGACGACTCTCGATGAAGAATCTCTGACATCTCGCGAAGCTTGGTCGGCACGAAGCGAAAACGGCGGCACCTATCAGATTTATATCGGATACTGTACTTCCGGAATCGCTTCATATATCGGCGCGCCGATGTACATTGTCAACTACACGGAGACCGGCTGGTGGGGAACTTGGCAGGATCCCGCATATATGGACGCCTATAACAAGGTGAGAGCCTCCAGTTCTTTCGAGGAATATGAAGCTTCTATGCTTGAGCTGCAGGAAGTCATCGCAGAGCAGCTTCCCGCCGTTTCTTTTGCTTTCGGCACCTCCTCCTTCCCATACCGCACGGATAAACTCGATGGATGGATCAATTTCCCGGGCTGGGGAGTGATCAATCCCAAGACTTGGTATACGACCTATTCTAAATAAAACGATTAACTGTGAGGGCTCTTCTCAGATGATGAGAAGACCCTCATGCTGTTTCCTTTTCGGGGATTCGAAAGGGATTTGAGTATGAAAAGAAAAATCATATTAAATCGACTGTTGATCTCTCTGGGGACGATTTTTCTGATCGTTACCATCAGCTTTATTTTGGTGAATCTGATGCCCGGTGATCCTCTTGTCAATATCATGGGAGACGATCAATACTACAGGGTCAAATATTCAGACCCGGAACTGCTCGAAGAGATTGCTAAAAAGTATGGACTGGACGGTTCACTTGGAGAGCGGTACGTGAAATATCTGGGGAATATTCTGCGTTTGGACTTCGGTTTCTCTTTCACGAGAAATCGTTCCGTGTTGGATATAGTCTTGTATCGCTTGCGCTGGACACTGGTGCTTGCCGTTCCCGCCACTATCCTCTCTGCGCTTTTCGGCGCGCTTTTAGGGATTCGGGCAGGCTGGTACCAAAACGGACTCCTCGACCGAATCATGACTCCTTTGACCTTGGTCTTGAATACCATCCCGACAAACTGCACAGCGATATTATTTCTGACGCTATTTTCCTATAAACTCAGATTGTTTCCCATTTCGGGGATGGCTTCCGGGGGATTGACGGGCGGTGCCTACATCCGAGACGTCATGTGGCATATGTGTCTGCCGCTTTCAGTCATGGTCCTTTCCAGAACCTGCAGCAATTTCATCCATATGAAAAGCTACGTCATCCAGGTAAAAGGAGAAGAGTATATTCTCACTGCCGTTGCCAAGGGCGTCCCGAAAACGAAAGTCCTTTTTCGTCATGTCCTGAAAAATGCCTTGCTGCCTTATGTGACCATTTTATGTATGCAATTCGGTCATATTGTATCCGGCTCTGTCATGATTGAAGTGGTTTTTTCTTGGGTGGGAATGGGCAATGTCATGAACACGGCCATTTCAGCGAGTGATTTTCCCATCATGCAGATGTGTTTTCTGTTAACAGCTGTTTGTATGGTGGTGTCGAGTATCTTGGCTGACGTGTTATATGTGCTGCTTGACCCGAGAATCAAAGAGGTGTAAGCCATGATAAAGAATATATGGAAAGAATTCCGAAAAAACAGAGCTTTCCGGCTGGGAGTAATCCTTTTACTCTTCTTTATCTCTATGGCCGTGCTGGCTCCAGTCATCGCACCGTACGATCCGGAGGCGCTTCTCGGTATGCCCAATCAGAGACCTTCTGCCGCACATTGGCTGGGCACCAACGATATCGGTCAAGATATCTTTTCTGAACTGGTCTACGGCTCCCGCATTTCGCTGAAAGTTGGAATCGTAGCCGCCCTGGCTGTTACGACGTTAGGCTCAACCATCGGGATGGTCGCAGGATATTATAAAGGTGTAGTAGACAAGGTGTTTACCGTACTCACCAATGTCGCCATGACGATTCCTTCCCTTCCGCTGACAATCCTTTTGGTGGGTTTTCTCAAAACCGGCATGCTGGGCATGGTCGTTGCAATCTGCATCACCGCCTGGGCGGGAACGGCCAGAGTGGTGCGAGCAAAGGTTTTGCAAATCCGCGAGCTCCCTTATATTCAAATTGAAAAACTGATGGGAGTCTCCGATTTCAAAGTCCTCTTCAAGCACATCGTCCCGAATATTGCGGATATTGTCATGACCCGCTGCGCCCTTTCCGTGGGCGGAGCCATGATGACAGAAACCTCTTTGAGTTTTCTTGGCCTGGGATCCTTTACACAGAAAAGCTGGGGTAATATTCTACATTTCGCTTTTTACCGCAACGGGGTCATCAACAATATGTGGTGGTGGTATCTGCCGCCTATATTATGTATTTCCGGATGTATGCTCGGCTTTGTCCTGGTAACACATTACGGAAGAAGCCGAAGTCAGCTGATCAAAGGGTAGGTGTAAATTATGCTTGATATTCAAAACGTAAGCGTAAAGTTTTCAAGTGCCTCTGAAGTCGGTGCCGTGGAGGATGTCTCCCTTACCCTTCAAAAAGGGACAAAAACAGCTTTGATCGGTGAGACCGGAAGCGGAAAAAGTGTACTTCTGTTAGCTGTCATGAAACTCCTTCCGGCCACGGCAGAGATCTCCGGAAGTGTCCTACTCGAAGGCACGGATCTATTGAGCCTGAGCGAAGAAGAACTTGAGACAATCCGGGGAGACAGGATATCCTATATTCCCCAAGGAGGAGGAAACGGGCTCAATCCCCTGATGCGCATCGGAATGCAGATCGGTGAACCGCTGATCGATCATCGAGGCTACAGCAAGAAAAAGGCGATTGCTCAAAGTGTAGAACTGCTGCGCCGATTTCGCCTGGGAAAAGAAGAAACTTGGGTGCGTGCTTACCCGCATATGCTCAGCGGCGGCATGCGCCAGCGCGCTATGATTGCCATGGGCATCGCGGCAGGCAGCCGAGTGATACTGGCAGACGAGCCTACAAAAGGATTGGATCAAGACCGCATTCAAGGTGTGGCTGAATGCTTCCAATATCTTCAAGGCGAAACACTGCTATGTGTTACCCACGATGTAAACTTTGCCGCCTCCGTCGGGGAGTATATCAGCGTGATGTATGCGGCTCAGCAGCTGGAATATGCAAAAAAAGAGGCATTCTTTGAACACCCGCTGCATCCGTATTCCCGAGCAATACTTGATGCCATGCCGGAGAGAGGGCTGAAAAGCAATATTGGTTTTGCTCCGCCCCACGACGCTTATTCCGTAAAGGGGTGCCGTTTTTCCGATCGCTGTCCCTACAAGAACAAATTATGCGACGAAAAAAAACCCCCGTTCATTGATGTTAAAGGGCATAAAGTGAGGTGTTGGCAGTATGCTGATTGAGGCGAAGGGCTTAAAAAAGACCTATAAAAATAACAAGGGCGTGCGCATTGAAGCTTTAAGAAATGCCAATGTTGCTGTAAGGGAAAATGAATGTGTCGGACTCTTCGGCAGCAGCGGCAGCGGAAAAAGCACCATCGGGCAGATCATGGTCGGTCTGTTGCCTCCGGACGAAGGCAGTATCTCCTACCGGGGCAAGTCCGTCAAAATTCCTTATGGCAAAGGAATCCGCCGAGAAATCCAAATGCTCTATCAACATCCGGAAGTGTCGTTCAATCCGAAACTCACATTGCTACGGAGCTTGATCGAGCCTTATCAGCTCATGGGTATTGATCCGTCCAGGGAACGGATTCTGGAAGATAATTATCGCTTCGGTATTTATGCTGAGCATCTGGAGCGATATCCGGGTGAGCTCAGTGGCGGCGAACTGCAAAGAGCCGCCTTAGCTCGCATACTGGTACTGAAACCTCGCTTTATTGTCCTTGATGAGCCTACAAGTATGCTTGACGCCATTTCACAGGCACAAGTCGTTCAGATCCTCCGGGAAATCCAGAAGGAAACGGGCGTTGGATATCTGTTCATCACCCATAACAAAGCTCTATGTCAGGCCTTTTCCTCACGATTCTACCGAATCCGGGAAGGAATAACTGAAGAGGTCTCTTCTCTTTGAGATGCTGATGATATCCGTGAAATGTTGCTTTCTACACCGTATGGTGAACCTTGATAAGACAATTCTTTTATTCCTTCCATTTATATAAAATGGATTCAAACATAGAACTCATCCCCATATCATTATACGAATACACGGGGAAGATATCCGGACTGCTCCGACAAATATAACTTTACTCCCTGCAGAGGCTCTTGCGGATCCTCGAGCGCACTTTGGAGGGCATGGACGACAACGAAGCCTCCACATTCAGCACTGAGGTTCTGTACACACTCGACACTCTGACGCCGGAGCTCCCGTTTGTGCATCCCGTACTATGGAATCTCCTATCGCAACTGTGATGGAGTCGAAAGATTTTTTCAGTAGACATGAACGACGAAGAGGGCTCTCTGTATTTGACCGAACTCTAAAAAGTTCCCATACAAGTGGACAAAAGAAGACCTTCCGCTTCAATAAGTGGAAGGTCTTCTTCTTGTATACCTGCTTATGTGCACGAGACCCCATTATTTATTTGACAGGGAGAACAGCTCCTCCATAATTGTCTGTAATCCACTGGGCTATCTCGTCGGATTGGAGCACCTCTACGAGCATTTTAATGGCTTCATCGCCTGCTCGATCTTCTTTGATGGCAACGATATTGGCATAGACTTCGGCGGCTTCTCCTTCAGCCGACTCGATGACAAGTGCGTCTTTTGCAACATTGAGCCCTGCGGCAATGGCATAGTTTCCGTTGATGACGGCAAAATCGACGTCTTGCAGCGCTCTTGGAATCTGCTCCGCAGCAAGCTCCACAATTTCCAGATTCTTCGGATTTTCTTCGATGTCATGGATCGTGGCGAGGATACCGGCGCCTTCTTTAAGTTTGATCAGGCCCGCCTGCTCAAGAAGAAGCAGTGCACGCGCTTCGTTCGTTGCATCATTGGGAACGGCAACACTGGATCCTTCTTTCAGCTCATCGAGTGATTTGAGTTTTCCTCCGTAGAGTCCATAGGGCTCATAGTGAATCTTTCCTGCTGAAATCAGTTTCGTACCGTTTTTCTCATTGAAGTCGTTCAGATAAGAAATATGCTGGAAGTAGTTGGCATCGAGCTCGCCGCTGTCGACGGCCGGATTGATGAGAGTGTATTCGTTGAATTCAACGATTTCAATTTCAATCCCTTTCTCCTTTAACGCCTCTTTTGCATATTCTAGAACTTCGCCGTGCGGGGTGACGGTTGCACCGATTTTCAGTGTCTGAGGTCCGGCCGTCGGTGCGGGTTCTTTCTCCTGGGCGCACGCTGTCAGCGAGACAACGAGTAATAGAGCAAGCAGTACACCCAACGTTTTCGTTATTGTCTGTTTCATTTGTTCCTCCATTTTTATAATATTTATTATGATTTACTGCGCAGCCTGGCATCCATTCGCCGGGAGAGACGCATGCCGACCTCCTGAATGATCTGAACGATCACGATCAGAAGAAATACCGTCCAAAGCATGACATCGGTCTGATAGCGATGATAGCCGTAGTTGACGGCAATCGCTCCCAGACCCCCACCTCCTGTAAAGCCCGCAAGCGCGGAATAGCCTAAAATAGTCGTCGTCGCAATGACAGCACCTGTTGCAAGAGATGATCTCGCCTCTGTCAGGAGCACCTTCGTAATGATCTGATACGGACTTGCGCCCATCGATTCCGCCGCTTCGATGAGCCCGGCATCCACTTCCAAAAGAGATGATTCCACGACCCTGGCTATAAACGGAGCCGCCGCAATGACCAGAGGCGGAATGGTGGCTGTAGAGCCGATCGTCGTGCCGACGAGTTTTCTTGTCAGAGGAAGAACAGCCACTAGCAGAATCAGAAAGGGCACAGAGCGCAAACTGTTAATGATGACGCCGAGTACCCGATTTAAACGAGGCATCGGCTGGATGCCGGAGGGACTCGTCACGGTAAGCAGCACGCCGAGCGGCAGGCCGAACAGATAGGCAAAAAACGTAGACACCAATGTCATATATAAAGTCTCAGACAAGCCTTCTCCTATCAGAGACATCCATCGGGAAAACTCCATCATTTTACACCTTCTTTACTGAGTCCGTTTTGGGCTGTGTCTTCCGTTACTTCCTCTACCGTCACTCCCCGACTGATCAGATAGCTGATGATTTTTTCTTTATCCTGTTCATCTTCCGGAATCTGAATAATCATCTGCCCGTAGGCAATCCCGTCGATATTTCGGCTGTCTGCGGAGAGAATACTCACCGGCGTCTGACAGGCAAGGGTCATATTGGCAATGATCGGCTCATTGGCTGCCGTGCCGTCAAAGACGACGCGCAAGTAGTTGTTGCCCTGAAGTCTCTCCAAAAGTTCTCCTTTTGGAAAAATCAACTCCCTTGCGATGCGAGAAGTCGGTCGCCGGAAAACCTTTTCCACCTCCCCCACCTCCGCAATACTCGTATCGATGACCGCTACTCGATGACATATCGCCTGCACCACCGACATCTCATGGGTGATAATGACGATCGTCACGCCGAGGGTTTCATTGATGCTCTTGAGAAGATCGAGAATCGACTTCGTGGTTGCCGGGTCAAGCGCCGAGGTTGCCTCATCGCACAAAAGCACATCCGGATCACTCGCCAGCGCTCTGGCAATGGCGACGCGCTGCTGCTGTCCTCCCGAGAGCTCGGAAGGATACGCCTTTTCCTTTTCCGGAAGTCCGACAAGTTCAAGCATTTCTCTGGCGCGTGCCGTCGCTTTGCTCTTTTCCATTCCGGAGATCTCAAGGGGAAAACGGATGTTTTCGAGCGACGTGCGTTGCTGCAAAAGGTTAAAACTTTGGAAAATCATGCCGATCTTCTGACGTTCCTTGAGAAGCTCCTTCTTCGAAAGAGTCTGAAGATCGACTCCTCGGAAAATGACCTTTCCATCACTTGGGCGCTCCAATAAATTCAGACAGCGAATCAATGTGCTCTTTCCCGCTCCTGACAATCCGATGATTCCAAAAATTTCTCCTGCTCGGATCGTCAGATTGACATCTTGGAGTGCCGTCACCTTCTCCTCACCTTTTCCGAAGACTTTTGTCAGTCCTTCGAGTTGAAAAAGCGGTTCTTCTCGTAGACCGTCGTGCACCGGAGTGACATATGAACTCATGAAATCTCCTTCTTTTCAGCCATCTGAGTTTGCACTCATAAGGCGGTTATTATCTGCAATAAAAAACTGCCCCGAATCAGAGGGCAGTCATATGTGTCTTTACCGAAGTATTTCAGCGGCAAAAATACCTATGATTCCCTCATCACAGGACGCATGAACATGTACATAGACATCGTATTCGAAATAAAGTTTGCTCTCATTTCATTCCTTCTTGTTCAGCCGTTGACGCTAAAATATATTAAATGAAAAGTACCACAGATATGTAACCATTGTCAAGGCAAAAAAGACAAATAGGATATAAACGCCATCATTTCCGCTTATTTATGCTGCATATAATATGAATACATGAGAATGGCCGCCGCCACACTGGCGTTGAGGGACTCAAACCGCTCCGTCGGAATCCGCACAAAAAAGTCACATTGTTTTTGCACTTCTTTTGAAAGTCCCCTGTCTTCAGAGCCTATGATGAGAAGAGCTTTTTTATCATAGGCCGTGTCCTCTCCCGAGGATTCATGCGCATGCGCTCCGTAGATCCAATACCCCTCATCTTTGAGAGTTCGTATCGCCGCGGAAAGATTGGGGACTCTGGCCACCGGAAGATGCGCCGCCGCTCCGGCACTTGCTCGAAATACGACTGCATCCACCCCTGCGCTTCTTCTTTTGGGGATGATGATTCCCCCCGCTCCAAAGCTGTATGCACTGCGGATGATCGCCCCTAAATTGTGGGGATCGGTGATCCCGTCACACATGATGAGAAATCGATTTTGCTCAATAAGATCTGTCAAATCAGCATAGGGAAACGCGCTGAGATAGGCAATGACCCCTTGATGTTTGGGGGAAACGGCATTCAACCTTTGCTTGTCGGCCCAATCAAAGGGGATTCCCCTCTCTTCAAGAAGGTCGATCAATTCCGAAATTCTTTTCCGCTCCATATCGCGTTGAAATATAACGCGCTCTATGCCGAGCTGCGCCTCCAACGCCTCTTTCAGCGAATTTTTCCCTGTTAAAAACTCTCTGCTCATCGATACACACTCCCATGACCGAACGGAAAAATATATAACAGATATCGCCTGAGTCTTATCACTTTCTGATACTCCAACCCCTCTATAGGATCAGGAACATCCCTGATATCAACGACTCTCCATCTCACAACGCCGTCCGTTCTGAGCCCTTCCAATGCCTCCGCGGCCAGCATTTGCTCAAGCTCGCTGCTGGGCGTAAACGGATCCAACAATAAGCTCTTCACACAGAGGAGAGCGAGGAGGACGATCGTCGCACTCAAGAAGACTTTCTCACCACGGCTCCATTTATTCTTCAAATCCGGCTTCCAGAAATTCAAAGACAGCCTGCACAATTTCCTGTGCTCTCAGCGTATTTCCCTGTACAAACAGGACACCCATCAGACATTCAAATCCGGTCGCGTAGCGATAGTCTCTTAGGGAGGCATGTCGGGCGACGGACTTACTCTTGGCGTTTCGTCCCCATTTGACATAGCCCCACTCTTCTTCGCTGAACATCTCTTTGAGGTGGAGAACAGCGCTTGCCTGCGAAGAGGCACGCACCGCTTGCACAGCCAGGCGATTGAGCTCATGCATCGACGCGCGACTTCTTTTTAAAAGAGCGCTTCGCACCAAGAGTTCATAATAAGCATCTCCCAGATACGCCAGTTGCAGGGGAGAATAGCTGTTCAGTTCTCCGAATCTGCTTACAGAGGTTTCCATGTGGTGCCGTCTTTACCGTCCATAATAGCGATTCCCTTTTCGCGGAGTTCTTCCCGAATGGCGTCAGCTGTTGCCCAGTCTTTCTTTTCTTTTGCCGCACTTCGCTCTTCGATTTTTTCTAAAACCCACTCCTCCGATACCTTCAATTTCTTTTTCTCGAAAAGTCCGAGCTGCAGGACGGAATCCATCTGCTTGATCGATCCGGCTTTTTGCGCAGGAGTGAGTGTGTCATCCTTTAGGACATTGTAGATAACGGTAAGAGCCGATGCGGTGTTCAAGTCATCGGTGAGCGCGCTGATAAAATCTTCCACATGCGCACGGCAGTTTTCGGGTTCTCCGAGATCAAGTACTCGATCCCGGAGCTTCTCATATGCGTCTCGGGCTCCCTCTAAGTATTCAAATTTAAAAGGCAACTGTTTTCTGTAATGAGATCCTAGGAGATAGTATTTATAGTGCATGGGCGAAAAGCCCCTTGACTCAAGGAGCGCTAGCGTCAAAAAATCTCCTTTCGATTTACTCATCTTTCCTTCTTCATCAAGCAGAAACTCCGCATGCCACCAGTGGCGCACCCAAGGCTGTTTTCCTGTATAACTCTCCGTCTGCGCAATCTCATTTGTGTGATGCGTCATGATGTGATCGACTCCACCGCAGTGAATATCCATCTCTTCGCCGAGAGTTTCAAGGGCAATCACAGAGCATTCCAGATGCCAACCCGGATACCCTTCACCGTAGGGGGAAGGCCAGCGCATCTCCTGGGAGTCGAAGCGGCTCTTGGTAAACCATAGAACAAAGTCATAGGGGTTTTTCTTGTTCTCATCGACCACTACATCTTCTCGTGCCGCCGTCTGAAGCTGATCCAGGGGCACCTTGGAGAGCTTGGTATAATCAGGAACTTTGCTGACATCGAAATAGACATTTCCGCCTGCCTGATAGGTATATCCTTTTTCTTCCAGGACGCGGATAAAATCAATATAATTATCTATATGATCCGTGGCTCGCTCGACAATACTGGGTCTTTTGAGGCGTAGCTTATCCATGTCTTCAAAAAAAGCTTCCTCATAGTAGCGCGCGATCTCCCAGACCGTCTTTTTCTCTCTTCTTGCACCGACGACCATTTTGTCTTCTCCGTCGTCTCCGTCATCGCTCAGATGACCTACATCGGTGACATTCATCACGCGCGTCACATCATAGCCCAAAAACTCGAAAGTACGAACAAGGATGTCTTCACTGACATAGGTCCGCAGATTTCCGATATGAGCATAGTCGTATACGGTCGGTCCGCAAGTATACATGCTGACCTTTCCCGGAAGAATAGGCACAAACTCTTCCACCGTGCCGCTCATTGTATTATATAATTTCAACTTATACCTCCCTGAAAAGATTTTCTCTTTCATTTTCTCAAAGACAAGAGGCATCCGGCTCATGACAAACTCATAGCCACCTCTTTCATGAGGTTTTATACATTCACTGCAGTTCTTGACGCCTTTTGTCAGACGGAAATCTCCTCCGCAATCAAGCCCCAGAAGATACAGAGGACAGTAACAGAACAGACAGTTGAATTCATCGGGATCAATTCCCTTGTGGCATGGAAAATACTCGCAGTTGCGATTCGGATTAAACTTAAAATGCTCCATCACTCCTCCCGTCCGATGAGTACACTTGTCATAGCGGCAATGCCCTCACTTCTTCCGACAAAGCCAAGTCCCTCGCACGTCGTCGCTTTGAGATTAATCTTGTTTATATTCACTTTTAAAACATCAGAAAGTGCTTTCTTTATCTCCTCTTTATAAGGGGAAATTTTCGGCGTCTCAGCGATTAATGTGAGATCGCAATTGATGATCTCATAATGTCGCTGCTTCATTTTCTCTGCGACATCGGCAAGCAGTGCAAGGCTTGAAACCCCTTTAAATCGAGGATCCGAATCGGGATAATGCTCTCCGATATCACCGAGACCGAGAGCCCCCAGGATTGCATCGCATAGGCTGTGGGTCAGCACGTCTGCATCGGAGTGACCGAGAAGACCTAAGGGAGAGTCAATTTTCACCCCTCCCAGAATAAGCTCTCTTCCTTCGACAAGCCTGTGAACATCAAATCCGCTTCCTATTCTCACAGCCATCTTCGATCCTCCGGATACGTAATTTTGAGATTGCCCTCGTCTCCGGGCACTATGACCACTTCTACCCCCATATACTCAAGATAACTGCAGTCATCCGTTCCGAAAAAGCCTTCTTCAGACGCCCTCTTATACGCCCTAAAAAGCAGATCTCTCGGTGCTCCTTGGGGAGTCTGCGCCAGGGCAAACGATTCTCTATCAGGAGTTGAGACAACGACGGAGCCGTTCATCCGCTTGATCGTATCACGCAGAGGAACACCTAAGAAAAAACATTTCTCCTCTTCCGCCGCTTGGATACAGCGTTCAAGTGCGTCCTCTGAGAGAAAGGGTCTTGCTCCGTCGTGGACGAGCACATAGCTTCCCTCGGGAATCTCCTGAAGTCCCGCCATGACAGAATCCGCTCGCTCCTCTCCTCCTTCAACGACGGATATGACAGAAGGGCACTCTCTTCCGATTCGCGCCACTTCTTCATCTCTGCACACCAAGACGATCCCACGAATCTTTTCATGCGAAAAGACAGAGAGAACTTCCTCTATCACGGTAGTATCACCAAAAGGCAGGAGAAGCTTGTTTTCTCCCATGCGTCTTGCCGTGCCGGAAGCGGCGATCAATGCGTAAATATCCATCATTCCTCCGCGTTTCATTATATAAGACAATTACGCACACTTACAAGGGAAACCCTCAAGGTACTCAGCTATCTGTATTGTGCAGAATGTATATCGATCATCGGATGAACCACAAAGTAATGCATTAAAAAAGCGAGACAGTGCATCCGGCACCGCCTCGCCAACTCTTTTAACTACATCTTCTTAGGCGCTTCCATGTTGATGAGCTTCATTCCGTTTTCCAGCACCTGGGAAACTGCCTTCACAAGAGCCAGTTTTGCTCGGGTGGCTTCCTCATCTTCTGTGATGACGCTGACCTGCTGATAGAACCTGTTGAACAGCTTGGCCACTCCCATCAGATAGCGCGACAGGATCGCCGGTTCATGTTTTTCTAATGCCGTTTCAAGTACTTCATCAAAGGAGCTGAGCTCTCTGATGAGAAGGGAACTTGCCTCTTCTGTCAAATGCGAATAGTCGATATCTTTCAGATCCGCCTCTCCCCTCTCTAAGAGAGAGTGGGCGCGCACATTGGCGTACTGGAGATAAGGACCTGTCTCCCCTTCAAAACTGAGCGCTTCATCCCAATCGAAGATATAGTCTTTAATGCGGCTCGTGGATAGCTCTTTATAGGCGATGGCGCCGAGCCCAACTTGCCTTGCGACTTCCTCTTTATCTTCGAGACCGGGGTTCTTCTGATCGATCAACTCCAATGTCTTTTGCACCGCCATTTGGATGACGTCTTCTAAAAAGATGACGCCGCCTTCACGGCTCGACAATTTGCCGTCTTTGAGCATGATCAAGCCGTGATCGACGTGAACACAGTCATCCCACCACTGACGGCCCATCTTGTGGAGAATGGCTCTGAGCTGCTGGAAATGAAGTCTCTGCTCGCTTCCGACGACATAGAGGTTTTTATAAAAGTCATAGTGATTCTTTCGATAAATTGCGCAGGCGATATCTCGTGTAATATAAAGGCTCGTTCCGGCACTCGTGGTGACGATGACATTGGTGAGATTGTAGTCACTCATGTCGATCAGTTCCATCCCGTCTTCATAAAACAGAAGATCCTTTTCTACAAGCTCTTTGTGGACCGCCGGCATCTTGTCGGAGTAGAACGCCTCTCCGTCATAGGAGTCAAATGTAGCTCCGAGCATGTCGTACACTCGATTGTACTCGGCCAGCGAAATCTCCTTAAACCAACTCCACAGATCATAGGCTTCCTGATCTTTTTCGACTTCTAATTTGTGGAACCACTGGCGGGCTTCTTCCATAAATTTTTCATCTCTCTTGGAGAACTTCTCAAATTTCACATAGAGATCTAAAAGAGCGCGAACGCCTCTTTCCTCAATGTCTTTGTCATCTCCCCAATGCTTGTATGCGGTGATGATCTTTCCGAAATTGATGCCGTAATCGCCCAAATGATTGACAGCGACCGCATTGTATCCGAGAAACTTCGCCAATTTGTAAAGAGATGATCCGATCATGATGCCTCGGATATGTCCGAAATGCAGTTCTTTTGAAATATTGGCGGAAGAGTATTCAACGATCATCGTCTTATTCTCTCCGACATTCGTGGCTCCGTATGCCTCTCCTTCCTCAAGGATGGATCCGACGACGATTTCTGCTAAGCGCTCTTTCTTTACAAAGAAATTCAAATAGGCATTTTCAGCCACAATATCAAAGCGGTCGTCTGTAATCGTCTCAGAGAGCTCTTTGGCGATCATCGCCGGATTCTTCCTCATGCTCTTTGCCAATTTAAAGCACGGAAAAGCGACGTCGCCTTTTTCTGCATATTTCGGCACTTCCACCGACTCTCGTATCTCCTGCAAATCCATCATCTCGCCGACATGCTTCTCCAGCAGAAGAGATACTTCTTCCTTAAATTGCTTCATCTATACCTCCAATAAAAAAGAGCGACTTAGAGACGATCGGTTGACCGCGGTGCCACTCTACTTAGTAAACTCACTCATTAAACCGGAAAATATGGAAAGCGCGCCTCCCCGCTATCCCTCGCCGCTCTCATCAACCCGGCTTCTCTGTAGAGTCTTCAGGGGGAATCTTCTTCCTTCCGAAAATATGCTATTATAGATGAATACTATCACAGCTTTCATTCTGAGGTCAACATGAATAAACGCATCACGCCCGGCGCCATGGGCTACATCATCATCAATGTCGTCGTTTTTGTGGCGATGTTTCTGCGTGATCCTTCTTTAAGCTCACAGACAATGATCGACTTTGGAGCCAAGACAAATTTTCAGATCGCAGACGGAAAGCTCTGGTATCTGATGACTCCCATGTTCCTCCACGGCTCGATTTTACATCTGTTCTTCAACTCGATGGCAATCTACTTCTTCGGCCCTTACGTGGAGCTTTTTTTCGGCACGAAGAAATTTATCCTGATCAGCCTCCTGACAGGCATATTTTCTTCCCTGGGAAGCTTTATCTTTTCAGACGCCATCTCCTTAGGGGCATCCGGCGTCATCTACGGATATCTGGCTTTCCACATCTATCTTCTTCTGCTAAATAGAGAGATCTATCTTCGGACATTCGGAAAAGAAGTGTTTGTCCTCATCGCATTCAACATCCTCTACTCGTTTCTTGCCGCAAATATCGATCTTGCCGGCCATCTATTCGGCTTCATCGGGGGACTTGCCGTCTACTTTCTTGTGGGAAGAAAACTCCCGCAGCGTTTCCCTCAGAGGCTCCTTGCCGTTGTCTTCATCATCATTCTGGTGGCAGGCGGGGCGACTCGAGCGCTCGCCTACCGCAACAGCGTCGATTACTATATCCGAAAGCTGAACTATTATTATCTAAAAGAAGATCTCGAGCGCTACCTCCCTCTTGCAGAGGAGTTTTTAACACGCTTTCCCGAGTACATCCCTTGAGGTTCAGGGACGGATAAGATGAGTCGCTTCGAGCATCGTCTCGGCAATAGTGTACATATTGCTGACTTCTCCCACGGCGAGTTTTTCTTTTAACCCGAAAAAGTTCAGACAGGTGCCGCAGGTGAGAATCTTCGTGCCTTTCGACTCCAGTTTTTGAAAATCTTCTAGGAGCTGAGAACCTTCACAGGTAAGGGCCGCTGCTTCATTGTAGACGAGGATCTTATCGATGCGCCTATCGCTCTCTGCAAGGGTATAGACAAAGCTCTTCATGAGGATGTCTCCCAACTCAGCAGAGTTTCCGCCCATCTGTGCGGAGCTCAACACCACCACCGTTTCATTCGTCTTGCCTTGTGCCATTTCATGTCCTTTCTAATCTTTGAATGAGTTCCTTGATAAAAATTGATCATTCTTATACACTTAAACCATCACTATTTCAGGAGAAACCATGGATTTTCGTCAACTTGAGGCATTTGTCATTACCGTCGAACAAAAGAGTTTTACCGTCGCTGCACAAAAACTCTTCCTCAGCCAACCTACGATCAGCTCCCATGTGCGCTCGCTGGAAAAAGAATTGGGCACACAGCTGATTCGTCGTACCAGCAGGGAATTTGTCGTCACGCCGGAAGGAGAACAGCTGTATATGTATGCCTTGGGCATGCTTCGGATGCGGGATCAGGCGCTTAGAGAGCTGAGCGACCAAGAGTCTTCTCTTCTTCTGATCGGAGTCTCGACAATTCCGGCGCAGAGCCTTCTGCCAAAAATACTGCATACTTCTCTTCGCAAGCATCCGGCGCTTCGCTTTACAATTGAACAATCGGAAAGTCTCGATATTTTGGAAAAAGTGCGCAGGAGAAATCTCGAAGTTGGATTTGTCGGGATGAAACAACCCGACAACCTCTGTACGTATGTGCCCCTTCTCATCGATGAGATGGTCATCGCCGCTCCCAATAATGAACATTTCCAAAAGCTGAAACAAAATAAAGTGTGTCTTTCTGAATTGATGAAAGAGCCGATCATCCTGCGATCCCCTTTTTCAGCTCTTGAAAAAGAGGCTGAGGACTTCATCTCTCAGCTGGGTCTGTCGTTTGACGATCTGCACATAGTGGCGCGCATGAATGATGCTCAACTCGTCGCAAGATGCGTGGCTTGCGGACTCGGCATATCCTTCATTTCAAAAAGTGCCGTGGCAGACGATGTTGTCAAAGGCGACACCATCACCTTTGCCCTCTCGGATCCGCCTCTGGTGCGAACTCTGTATATGGTCTATAGAGACGATGAGTTCCTCTCCTCAAGCGCTCAAAACTTGATTGACACCGTCAAAGAATTCTTTGCGCTAAGGGAATGACTTATTGAGATTATTTCAACTTCACAATCGTGACTCCGTCGCCTCCTTCGTAATACCCTCCGAGGCGATATTCGTCGACGTATTCATTCTTCTTTAAATATTCCAACACAAAGCTTCTGAGAACACCGGTCCCCTTTCCATGGATAATTTCCAGTTTCGGAGGGTGAGAGGTGATCGCCTGCGCCAAAAAACGATCCAATTCCATTCTGGCTGTCTCCACATCTTTCCCTCGCAAGTCTAAGCTCGTTTGAACGACGGCCACTTCCATATCGCCTCGCTTCGAAGACTTGGTGTACGAGGGCTCTTCCTCCGTCTTTTGCACATCCTGAAGATTGAGGCTCATCTTAATGATTCCCACCATCGCTCGAAAATTCCCGTTTTCATCGACGGGGCTGATGACGCGACCACTCGCCTGAAGATGGGGAATATAAATTGCCTCTCCCTCGATAAGCGAAATCGGAGGTTTATGCGTAATTTGGCGCTTTTTCTTTTTTTTGCGAAGCCTTTCTCCTGCCTTGCTGAGCCTCTGCTGCAGTTTTTCCATCGCCTGAAAGTCGACTCCGCTTCGAAGAGCGCGAAGCTCTTTCATAATGGAGCGAGCTTCTTCCTGCGTGGTAAAAAGAAGCTCTCTGGCTTCATCTTTCGCCTGTTCGATCATCTTTTCGCGCTGCTGATCGAGTCGGTCCAGTTTTCTCTGAAGCTCTTCTCTCATCTCCTGTGCTTGCGCTTTTTCTCTTTTTGTCTCCTCAAGTGCCCTTTCCCCTTCTGTTCTCTGCTTCTCCAAGAGCGAGAGAAGCTCGTCAAGCTGGGCGCTCTGACCTTCCAAGAAATGATCGGCCCGTTGCAGAATCGATTCGGGCATGCCCAGTTTTCTCGAAATGGAGAAGGCGTTGGAGCTCCCGGGAACTCCCATGAGAAGGCGGAATGTCGGGGACAAAGTTTCAACATCAAATTCTACGGAGGCGTTTTCATAGCCCGCTTCTGTCAATGCAAACTCTTTGATCTCGCTGTAATGGCTGGTGGCAAAGACCATGCTTCCCCTCTGCTTTAGCTCGATCAAGATGCTCCTGGCAAGGGCCGCTCCTTCCTGAGGATCCGTGCCGGCTCCAAGCTCATCGAGAAGCACCAGGCTATTTTCACCTGCCCTCTTCAAGATTTGCACGATATTTGTCATATGCGATGAAAAGGTGGAAAGAGATTGTTCAATGCTCTGCTCGTCGCCAATGTCGGCGAAAATATCTTCAAAGTACGGAAGGACAGAGCCGCTCTGCGCTGCAATCGGGAGCCCGTACTGATGCATCAGACACGCAAGCCCTAAATTTTTGAGCGCCACGGTCTTGCCGCCGGTATTGGGGCCCGTGATGACTAAGATCTTTGCCTCTCCGCCAAAGTCCATATCCATCGGCACGACGGTCTGTGGATCCAAAAGCGGATGCCGCGCTTTTTTCAGTATGATGCGGCCGCTGGCCGTCTGCGGCAAATTTCCGTTAATGGCAAGAGCGAATTTCCCCAAGCCGAAGAGCATAAAGAGATGCGTCGCCAATTCCTGATTGTTCAGTATGGCCTCTTTTTCCTCTCCGATTTTTCCACTCAGTTCTAGCAGAATGCGATAGATCTCCTGCTGCTCCTCGCTTCGAAGTTCACGAAGCTCATTGTTCATCTCCACCAGCGCCATGGGTTCAATGTATAGCGTGTTCCCGCTCGCCGAGCGATCATGAACCATGCCGGGAACGCGTCTTTTATGTTCCGCCTTGACAGGAATGACGAAGCGGTCGCTTCGCATCGTGAC
Source organism: Tissierellia bacterium (assembly GCA_012520095.1). Taxonomy (GTDB): domain Bacteria; phylum Bacillota; class Clostridia; order Peptostreptococcales; family Acidaminobacteraceae; genus DUVM01. The sequence goes on from JAAYOV010000021.1 coordinate 44,954, forward strand.
GAGTGATTCCTGCAAGACATCTGCGAGCAGGCGGTCATTGAGATAAGAATCGATCTTTCTTCGAATGGCCGCTTCACTCGACTGAATGGATCTGCGAATGGAGGCGAGTTTTACAGAAGCGCTGTTTCGGATCTCCCCATCGTCGGCCACAACTTCTTCAATTCGCTCTTCGAGGTGTCTCTGAGGGAGGATGCGGCGAGCATACTGAAACATCTTCGGATACTGCTCTTCTTCCGAGATGAGGCCCTCAAAAAACAAGAATATGCGCCGATGCGTGCGAAGTGTATCCATCAGCGACAGCAGCACAGTGGGTTCGAGAACTCCGCCGATGGAGGCGAGATTGACATCTTCGCGCAAATCCCTAAGAGGACCGTCAGGCAGAGGAGAAAAGCCCAGCTGGAGGCGAATCGCCTCATCACACTGAGCTTTCCATTCTTCTAATTCAGCCGGGTGCCGCGCAAAACCTCGGCTTCGGAGTTTTTGTCTGGCTCCGTCCGAGGAAATATGATCGAATACGCGCTCGAGTACTTTTTCAAACTCAAGGCGCCGTAGTGTGTCGGGAAGCATCTATTTTGCCGCCTTTAACTCCTGTATCTGTGTGTTTTTCTCCAAGAGAAGTTCTTGCAACTGTCCCACGCGACCTTCCCACTGAAGAAGCTGCTGGCGAAGAGATTGGATTTCTTTTCGAAGATTCATGCTGTCTTTATCTGTCGGACTTCCACCCTCGACAGCATCGATCATCTCCTGAAGCTCGACAATCTGGTCACTCATGTAGATCATGACATAGCGGTAGACCATGTTCGCAGAAAGCGACAGATCTTTTCTGCGCACGAGGTTGATCAGATCATCTACCTGCTTGACTACCCTGTCGATCCTCTCCTGCGACGCCTCGGTGAGCATGACGACGGTCGCTCCGTCGACATTGAGGGAAACACGTTTACTCATCTTTCCTCCTACCTTCTTTGAGCGTGTAACTGATTTTTCAGTCTTGTATATATTCTATCATAAATCTCTTCTACTTCTTCCGTATTGAGCGTTCGTTCATCAGAACCGAAAACCATATGATACGCCATACTCTTCTTTCCTTCCCATGACGGGTGGCTAAAGGTGTCAAAGAGCTCCACTTTTTGTAGCAGCGGCACTCCCTCCGCTTCTATTACATCGACAATCTGCTCATGCGTCACTTTCTCGTCGACGAGAAGGGCAATATCTCGTGCAGAGGTGGGAAAACGGCTCGGCGCAGTAAACACCGTCTCCGGGATATCATAGGAAAAAAGGCGTTCCAAGTTGATCTCAGCGAGAACAACCTCTCCTTCAAGTTCCCATACCGCCGCTGTTTTCGGGTGGAGTACCCCGATGTTTCCGAGGATATTTCCTTCGACGATGATGTCGGCGGATCGATGCGGATGAAAGAAAGAAGACGTCCCGGGTTCGTATCGCGCTTCAACCCCAAAATCATCCAAAATCATCTCGATCATCCCTTTGAGGACATAGAAATCACCGGCATCGAGGATGGAGATGGAGAGCTTCTTTTCTTGCATCATCTCGCCGTTTTCTCGATAGAATACATTTCCGATCTCATAGATGGCCTGTGATTGTGCGCCTCTTTTTTGATTGTTGACGAGGCATTCCAAGGCCGTCACAAGAAGAGAGGGGCGCATCTGCGAGAATTCTTCTCCCAAGGGATTTCGAAGCATCAGAGGTTCCTGGTCGTCCAAGCCCAATCGCTGAATATGTCCCGGAGAGACAAAAGAGTAGCCGACCGTCTCGTCGATTCCCAATGCCCATAAAAGTTCTCTGAGTTTCCACTCCTTCAACGTGGCACTGTATTGATTAGCGGGTTTATTGAGCGCAGGCAGACTCGAAGGAATATTGTCAAATCCGTAAAGCCTGGCAATTTCCTCCAAAAGATCGGCTTCAATCTCTATATCGCTTCGATAGAAAGGAGCGCGTACCAGAAGTCCCCTTTCTCCGTTTCTTTCGATCTCCTCATATGAGAACTCAATGCGTTCAAATAGGCGCATGATCTCGTCCGGCTTCAGTGTGATTCCAAGAAGAAGCGCAACTCTCGAATAGCGCATGAAGACGGCTTCTCTCTCTTTCTCGAAGAGAATTCCGCTCAGCTTCACACTCGAATAGCGCCCTTTCATCAGTTCCAGAAATATCGACACCGCCAGTTGAATGCGCTGACTTTCGACGCCCTTTTCAAAGCGCGCGGAAGCTTCTGTTCGAAGCCCTAATCGCTTGGACGTAAGACGTATCTGTTTTTTATCAAATGTCGCAAACTCGACGAGCACTCGCTTCGTCTTTTCTGTGATCTGCGTGTCCTCACCGCCCATAATGCCGCCGATGGCGATGATGCGCTCTCCGTTGGTAATGAGAATATCTCCGTCACAGAGTTTTCTCTTCACTCCGTCGAGCGTCTCCGTCACTTCTCCATTTCTTGCCGCTCTCACACGGATGCCTTCCGGACCGAGCGTATCTTGGTCAAATGCGTGCGTCGGAGAGCCACTGTAGAGCATCGTCAGATTTGTGGCATCCACTAAGAGATTGATCGGTCTGACCCCCATCTCCATCAGGCGAAGCTGCCAGGAAAACGGACTGGAAACGGCCTCTACCCCTTCAAATTCGAGGGCAATATACGCCGGGCAAATCGACTCGTCGATCTCCACCTTTACTTCACCCGGAGGAAGAGTTGAAAAATCCTTGCGCGGCAGGAGATCGGCTTCTCTTTCAAAAGTAGCGCTGAATTCCCTTGCCAGGCCGTACATGCTCAGACAGTCCGGACGATTGAAAGTAATTTCGGCTTCCATCACGCCTTCACAGAGACCGTAGGCCTGAGCAAACTCCTCTCCAAGAGGCGCATCTTCCGGAAGGATGACAATGCCGTCACTATATTCTTTGGCAATGACGCTCTTTGAGTATCCAAGTTCTTCAAAAGAACAGAGCATGCCCTCGCTGTGCACGCCTCTGAGCTCTGTCGCTTGAATGTCGACTCCGCCGAACAGGCGGGCTCCCGGCAGTGCCAGGAGAACACGGGCCCCCTCTTTTACATTCGGGGCTCCGGTCACAACCTGTACCACTTTTGTTCCTGTATCTATGTCGCAAACAAGAAGTTTTTTCGCATCCGGATGCGCTCTGACGGATTTAATTTGAGCGATGATGACGCCTCGGTTCTCGTCACAAACGCTCTCGACACCTTCTATATTTGTCCCGCTCATTGTCATGCGACTTATCATCTGTTCAACCGAAATGCCTTCCAGATCGACGAGCTCTCGCAGCCATGCAATTTGTGCTTTCATCTCTACCTCCTGAATTGACGTGTGAATCGCTGATCATTTTCAAAGAGATAGCGAATGTCGTCGATTTCATAGCGCAGCATCGCCACGCGCTCAATGCCCATGCCAAAAGCAAATCCGGTATATTTCTCGCTGTCGATCCCACAGTGCTCCAACACCGCAGGATGAACCATCCCGCAGCCTAAGATCTCGATAGCGCCGCTTCCCGAACAGAATCGGCAACCCGCCCCCTTGCACTTGAAGCACGTGATATCCACTTCAGCGCTCGGTTCGGTAAAAGGAAAATTATGTGGGCGGAAGACACTCTCCGTGTCGGCCCCAAAGAGAAGCCTCACAAACTGCTCGAGCGTTCCCTTCAGATCTCCCATCGTGATCCCCTCATCGATCACCAATCCCTCGCACTGGGTGAACATGGGTGAATGCGTCGCATCAAGAGCGTCGTTTCGAAAACATCTTCCTATGCTGATCATGCGAATCGGCGGTTTTTGCTTCATCATCGTTCGCACCTGTACAGGAGATGTATGCGTCCTAAGCAGATGTTTTTCATCAAAATAAAACGTATCGCTCATATCCCGACTTGGATGATCAGGCGGAGAATTAAGAGCATCGAAATTGTTCAGTACCGTCTCGATCTCCGGACCGTCTTCGAGCACAAATCCCATCGAGTGAAAGACATCGATAATCTCCCGGATTGTCAAGGTGCTCGGATGGGGATGACCGATGGATGCCTTCTTTCCGGGCAGAGTAATATCAATCCACTCGCTTTTGATTTTTTCCTCGAGTAGACTCTCTTTGATCTCCTCTTTTCTCCTTTCGATTTTCGCCTCGAGCTCATCGCGCACTTCATTGGCAAGAGCGCCCATGATCGGGCGATCTTCTTTAGGGAGCTTTCCCATGCCTCGAAGTATTTCGGTAAGCGCTCCGTTTTTGCCCAAAAACTCTATGCGCAAATTCTCCAACTCCTGAAGCTCTTGCACTTCATCAATCTCCTGTGAAAACTTTATCCGGATTGCGTTTAGCTGCTCTTTCATCTGTTCGCATATTCCTTTCTGCAAAAATCACATTCTCCATGAATGTGGGTGCGTATGCTCGTTTTCTCTCGAAAATAAAAAACTCCGCCCTTTTGGGGCGAAGTGTTCCGCGTTACCACCCAATTGATATTTCTACCACTCGTTCCTTTTAACGGCATCGCCGGCCTCGCAAGGCAACTCCGGAGTGAATCCAATCAGATATGCAGTCTTTCACCTTCACTGCTCGCTACCAAGTTCTGATCCACGGCTCCTTCAACGTTTTGTGTATCGTATCACTGAATTCTCTTTGATGTCAACACCGGCTACATCGTCATGCGGAAAAGATCTGCCGCAAACAGAAAGATCGACACCCCCAAAAGGATGAACAGAAGCAAAAGGGCGATTACAGAAGCAATAAAGCCGTTCCTGGCAGCCTCCGCGCTTCGAGGACGCTGCGTAGACCAGATGATCCACAGGATAAGCCCTACTATCGGAAACAGAAAACTTACGACCGCAATCCAACAGCCCCCCTTGTCCTCGACCGTTTCTTCAGATATCGACATCTCCTCAACCTTCGGCTGAAAAGGAGGAGCATGCATTTTTTCCTTGTCATAATAATGTGGTGATTCTCCCTGAGTGATGGGTTCTTTTTTCCGAAGCGGAGTGCCACAGTGAATGCAGTATTTTGCGCTTCTTTCGTTTGGCCCGCCGCATTTTGAACAGTTCATGATCGCTCCTTATTTCATCGCCAGTGAAAACATCAGAATCGACGCCGCTACCGCCGCATTGAGAGACTCCATGCCTTCTTTCATCGGAATACGGATGCAATGATCGAGATTTGCCCTCACCTGAGAGGAAAGGCCGCTTCCCTCATTGCCTATCACTAATGCCCATTTCTCCGGGGCTCTAAAAGAGCGAATATCTTCTCCACTCATGTCGGCTCCGAGAAGACGATAGCCTTTTGCTTTTAACTCTTTTAGATCCTCTTCTCCTGCGTCTTCACAGATCTTTAGAGCGAGAATGCTGCCCAGGGAAGAGCGCAGCACCTTTTCATTTGTCCAGCTGACACTGCCCTTAAGGGAGAGGATATTGCTGATGCCGAAGCTCTCAGCCGTACGCAGAATGGTTCCCAGGTTTCCGGGATCCTGAATGCGGTCGAGCACCAATACACAGCCTCCGTCAAAGGCTTTCTCCTCCACAATATCGACTTCAATAAGAAAAGACTGGGGGGTCACCGTAGTCGCCAAGCGCTCAAAAAGACCTTTCTGTAAAAACACCTCCGCATCGACATCCTCCCCCTCTTTTCCATAGAGAGTGTATGCTATATTGTATTTTTCGAGTTGACGGCGCATGGCCTCTCCCTCAAGGAGAAGCTTTCCCTCCGCTTTCGGACGTTTTCGTATTGCCATCAATCGACGAAATGTCTTGCTTCTTTCTGATGTGATCAGCTGCGTCATACTTGTACTTTGATTATCTCCTTTATGAATGTTATACTGTTTCTTACTATGGAGAAATGGATCATCAGCCTGATTATAGGCTACGCACTTGGGAGCATCCCTTTCAGTTACATCCTCGTTCGCCTCGTCGAAGGATTTGATCTGCGGACAAAAGGAAGCGGCAATCTCGGCACGACCAACGTTTTGAGAACGCTCGGCTTTGGCTATGCCGTGCTCAATTATGTGCTCGACATGCTAAAGGGCGCCGTGAGCTTTTTGATCATTCGCGCCATATTCGGCACTCCCATGGATCTTGTCGCTGGACTCGGAGCGATTTTCGGCCACTGCTTTTCTCCTTTTGTCGACTTCAAGGGAGGCAAGGGTGTCGCTGTGGCCAGCGGCCTTCTTCTTGCGTCCGACGCGCGTATGTTCCTGGTGCTTGTCGTCGTACAGTTTGTAATGCTTTTTATTACTCGCCGCATGAGCGCCGGATCGATCACAAGTGCTGCTTGCGCACCGATCATTGCTTGGTTTTTTAACGGAAAAACCCCTATCTTTTATGCTATACTCCTTGCAGGCGCATTCGTGATTTTTCAGCATCGAGCCAATATCTCCCGCCTTTTACGCGGAGAAGAAAAACCTCTGTTTTAGGGAGGTGGACAGGGGCTGGTGTCCCTTCCGGTCTTCAAAACCGGCAGGAGGTGTTCGGAGCATCTCCGGTGGGTTCGATTCCCATCCACCACCGCCACATAGATAAGGAGACGATCAGTCTCCTTTTTTTTCTGCAAATTGTTCAAACGCTTCGGATCGCATGAGAATGTAGATGCTCTCCCCCACTCCCTGAAGCTCCCATACCTCGACAGGAGAAGCCGAAGAATCCGGATAATAGATCGTCACACAATATCCTTCCTCCGTCCGACTCATCCTATAGTCAACAGGCATCTCATTGAGATGGAGATTATTATACGCCTTTGCATAGGGATAAAAATCAGAATAATTATAATATCTTCTATCTTCGGGCAGTATTTTCTGATAGGCGATATTTGTGTTTTGTCGGTCCAAGGCGCGCAAAAACAATTCAAGTTCTTCATAAACCTCTGCCGAACTGTGAAGGACGACGCTTTCATCACGCGAAAACAGTCGATTCATATCAATGCTGTATAGGACGGGGTTTTCTACGGTGTCCTCAAAAAGGAAGGTCACTCGCTTTCCGGGAGCGACTTCCGTTATGGTGTTGACCAAGCTCATGATGTAGAGATAGTAATTCTCCGTCGTATAATGATTTTCCTTAAACCCGTCCGGCTTCACTTTCAGGAAGATTGTCTCTTCTCCTTCCACCACATCGATCACGTCGATGATCATGAGCTTTCCATACCGGTCATACATCGTCTCTTGGGCAACCATATTGTAGGCGGAAATGGCGTTGAGAACCGGACTCACTCTCATCGTCTGAATCAACCTTTTGACACTGTGGAGCTCCTCACCCTCTACGTAGTAGATGCGAAAAGAGGGGAAGAAGTTTCCGGGTCTCGGCCCCATATCATACGGAGCGGGAGGCGGATCCGAGGCTTGATAAAACAAAAAGAACATATTGATGACGATGACAGCACACAAGAAGATAACCAACAGAGGATACCCGTGTTTATGAATCATAACGGTACCTCCACCCTCTTCGGAAGAGAGATGAGAAACTGAGTTCCCTCCCCAAACTCCGAGTTGACCGTAATCTCCCCAAAGTGCAGCGACACGATCTCTTTTGCGATCGAAAGACCGAGGCCGGTGCCGCCTGTCAGGCGCGCCCGTCCTTTATCGACACGATAAAACCGATTAAAGATGTAGGGGAGATCTTCTTCCGGAATGCCCCAGCCGTCATCTTCAATCTCAATATGCACCCGTTGTCTCTCTTCATACAACCTGATCGTGACACGACCGCCGGGGCTGTTGTATTTGATGCCGTTTGCAATGAGATTGATAAAAACCTGCTTAAAGCGATTATAGTCAAACTCTGCAAAAATCTTATGCGTAAAGTTGCTGTGAAGGGTGATTTGATTTTGATTTGCCATCGGAAGGAGTAGCTGAATCGAGTCTTCCAGACAGCGATTCATCGGGCGCACATCGACATCAAGGCTCATCTGTTTCTTTTCAAGTTTTACCAGATACAGCAGGTCTTCTACGATCTCATGCAGACGCTCGCTCTCCGTCTCTACGTCTTTGAGAAAATCAAAGACCGTCTCTCTGTCGACCGTTTCTTTGGCTTCAAGAAGAGATTCTGTAATAATCTTGAGTGCGGCAATGGGCGTTTTGATCTCGTGCGATACACTGGCGACAAACTCACTTTGTTGTTCCTCCACTTCACCCAACCTGGTGCCGAGGACATTAAAGCTGTTGGTCAGAGGTGAAAAATCGGAGCCTGTCTCTTTTGAAATGCGATAGTCAAAATTACCGCGTATCAAAGCACCTACTCCCATTTCAAGTTGATTGAGAGGCTCTAGATATTTCGACAAAAGAAAGTGACCTAAAAAAGAAGCGAGGCCGATCATCGGAAGCCCATGAAGGGCCATATCTTGAACAATTTTGCCCAAAGAAAGACTGAAGGCAGGATCCGACTCCTCGATTCGAAGCACCGCTCCCTGATACTGCCCGTCTCGCAATATGGGATATATCGTATAGAGCGTTTTCGTTCCGTCGCTGACTTGATAGAGAGCATAGCGAGGCTCTTTTCTGCCCCTGCATTCATTGAGAAGTTGAAATTCCAATGTCGAGCCGCGAAGCTTCGCTCCCGTATCGACAAGCACTCTGTCCAAATCATTGAAAATGATAACCCGTACTTGCTCGTCTTTAATAAAGGGCGCCAAAAGCGCATCCGCTTTCAGGCCCCAGTCCTCGGTAAACTCATCTGTATTTGCTAACAGGTCTCTGGCGATGACATTGGCGCGAAACACGGAGCGACGTGCATTTAACTCCAGCTCCCTCTTTGATACGCTGATATATGTGATGTTGATCATCACTAGAAGAGCTGTTGTCATCAACAGAAAATAGGTGGAAACAAGTTTCCACCCGAGCCTTGCAGAAATCGAATTACTGCTTAAAATAGTACCCTGTCCCCCATTTCGTCATAATAAATTCAGGATGCGAGCTGTCTACCTCCACCTTTTCTCTCAGGCGTCGAATATGGACATCGACGGTGCGCACATCTCCGAAGTATTCATAGCCCCAGATTTTCTCAAGAAGCTCTTCTCGGCTGAAAACGGTTCCCTCATTGAGCACAAGGAGAAGTAGAAGGTCAAATTCCTTTGCAGTCAGTGTCACTTCTCTATCCTCAAACACGACTTTCCTGCCAAAGAAATTGATGCTGAATTTGTCGTATTCGATGATGGAAGTATTGTTGAGTTTCTTTGGTTTTACCCGACGCAAAACAGCTTTGATTCGAGCTTTTAATTCCAGGATATTAAAGGGTTTCGACATATAATCATCCGCTCCGGCTTCGAGACCGAGTATCTTTGATTCGTCATCCCCTCTTGCTGTCAGCATGATAATGGGCATATTTGACGTTTCACGTATTTTTTTGCAAAACTCAATCCCGCTCATCCCCGGCAGCATCACATCCAATACCATTAGATCAAACTTATCATCCTCAAGATGCTCCATTGCTTCTTCTGCATCCAGAGCTGTCTCCACTTTGTAGCCCTCTTGGCTTAAGCTGAATTTGAGACCTTTCAGAAGGATAGGTTCATCATCGACAATCAGTATCCGATCCATTTAACGTCTCCTTTGATAATATTCGTTTATTATCTAGTCGCTGAGTTATCTGCCTGGCATCTGTATATTCCAATATGGGCAACAGATACTTTCGGCTCAACTGGAGGCGATCGCGAAAGTCCGCAATTTCCAGAGCGCCGTCTTGCTTTATTGCATCAATTATATCATTTACTACATAATTAAGCCAACTATTTTTCATTATGAACTCTTCATTAATGAATATAATCTCCCCTTTATCTGACAAATATCTCATAATCTCTGATAATTTTGGGTTTTCCTTGAGGAGTTCACTTTTCTGCACAGGTTGAATCCCCGCTTCCTGCAATCTCTGAAGCAGCATCTGCTCCCACTCTTGCTCCTCTTTGCTGAGAACCGGAACGTGATCGATAAGAATCAAGCGACCTTCCTCGATCCGCACAACTCCCTCTTCCTGCATGACAAGAAGCAATGCATCGACTGCGTCTTTGGGCCAGCTTTTAAAATATCGACTGCGAAACTCCTCTTTTTCAATAAAGAAACGAAGAGGGTTCTTCTCAAAAAACGATGCCAACCTCTCCTCCATTTCCCGCAATGTCCTCGCCTTGCTTCTTTCACTAAAAACTCTCCCGCCAATTCGGACAAAGGCAAAGGATGCCTCCATCAGCGAAAATCTTCTGGTCCTTTCTTTTTCCAGCTCCGCTTCTGTAGCGCCCCATGGATATTTTTCAAGAATCAATTCAAGTTGTTCAGCAAGCGTATGCGCCTCAAGAAGCCGGGCTGTCCTCTCCCTTTGGCGCCTTCTGCCTTTGGGCGGAAGCGGATCGAGGACTTCCACGCTGCCCAAGGTCCATGCCGGAGATTCGCTGCGCACGACCGCCCGCTGTGAATAAAAACACAGAATCGGCTCTTCCAGTTGAAGAAGGGCACCTTCCTCGCCGAAAAATCTCAGCTTTCCCTTGAGTTCGCGACTACCGAAATAAAAGCTCATTCGGATGTCCCCTTCCATCTGCAACAATTTTCTCACGCGTACAAGCATCTCATCGCTGATGGCATACACATCTTTTTGTGCAAGGACATCGCCCCTTTCAAGGACGACATGATCTCTCCCGCTGAGGTGAAGAGCCACTCGATTGTCGGGAAGCACTTCTTCGCGCTCCTGAGAATGAACTTGCAGGCCGCGAATCCTAAAAAGCTCACCTCCCGGATAAAGGCTAAGAATGTCTCCTTTTCTAAGAGGCGCCCCCTCGAGCGTCCCCGTAACAATGTCTCCCGTGCCGCGTTGTTTAAAATGCCTGTCAGCGGCAAGTCTCGGATAAAAGGAGGGTCTTGCCGCATGGATCTCCAGCTCACCAAAAAGCGCCTCTTTCAAAGGCTCAATTCCCCGAAGTGAAACGGAATCCACCTCAAAAACAGGTGCGTCTTCATACATGCTTGCGCTCACCAGCTCGGCCACTTCTTCGCGCACCAACTCCAGCATGGTCTCGTCTGCGCGATCGATCTTTGTAAGGGCAATCAGAAGACGTGAAATTCCCAGAAGATCAATGATGTCAAGATGCTCTCTCGTCTGCGGCATGACGCCTTCTTCTGCGGAGATGACAAGGAGAGCCAAATCCACGCTGTCAAGTCCACAGAGCATATTTTTAATAAAGCGTTCATGCCCGGGAACGTCAAGAACATGAATCCAATCATCGCCTCTGCGAAGATAGGCGTATCCGTTGACGATGGTAAGCCCTCTTTTTTTCTCTTCCTCCAGGCGATCTGTCGATATTCCTGTGAGCGCAGCGATCAGACTCGTCTTACCGTGATCGACGTGTCCGGCCGTGGCGATGACCATACTTCTCACAGCATGGCCTCCTCAAGAGCATGCAGCAACATCTCCTCTTCCTTTTCAAATACTGTCCGTAGATCAATGAAAAGACGATCGTCCTCTGCCTGCACGATGACAGGCGGCTCATGTTTTCTCAGTCTGCCGAGTGCGGAGCTGAGATGATCAGGCTTTAGCGCCAGTTTCACAGAGGGCAGTCGAACGCGAGGATGCGCTCCCCCTCCCAAGGGCGAATCTCCTGTAAGTATTTCTCCCTGCCCCAATTTTCTCTGAAATCGCTCAGTCCTCTCTAAGAGTTGCTCCTGAGTAGTCGAAATCATCTTCTCAAGAGCGCTCGGAGCGTCTTTTCGCAGATATGTCATCAGCGTCGCCTCCAGCGCGGCTATCGTCATTTTATCCGCGCGGAGCACGCGACTTAAGGGGTTTTTCTTCAGAGGCTCGACGAATTCTCTTTTACCGAGGATGATCCCGCATTGAGGCCCGCCGAGGAGCTTATCTCCGCTGAACGTAAGAATATCTACATGAGAAAGATGTTCTTGCAGAACTTTCCTCCCTTCCTCGAAGGAATACTCAGCCAGTCCCATACTTCCCGCATCTTCATACAGCGCAATCCCGTAAGATTTGGAAAGGGCGCAGAGATCGGCGAGTTCGACTTCCTTCGTAAACCCTTCCATAAAAAAATTGCTGGGATGAACTTTCATTAAAAGAGCCGTGTTCTCGCCGATTGCATTCTCATAATCTCTCAGATGCGTTCGATTGGTCGTGCCGACTTCTTTGAGTTTGGCACCAAAAAAAGTGATGATGTCGGGGATTCGAAAGCTGGCTCCGATCTCGACGAGTTCACCTCTTGAGAGAACAACCTCTCGCTCTCTTGCGTGATGGGCAAGAACCAGCAAAACAGCTCCGGCGTTATTGTTGACCAGATGGATGCTCTGCGCTCCGAAGAGAAACTTCAGGTACCCTTCGAGATGATCTCCCCTCTTTCCTCTTTTTCCGGTAGAAAGATCGAGTTCCAGATTGCAGTAGCCGGTGAGAGTTCTTCTCAAATGCTCCATCAACTCCTCCCCAAACGGGGCTCTTCCGACATTTGTATGGATGGGAACGCCTGTGGCGTTTATAAGGGGAACTAAGGAAGGAAAATTTTCCAGTTTCCTGTGAAGTTCTTTAAGAATCTGCTGCGGGTTCGGATCAAATCCATCCTTATTGCATCGGATCTTTTCGCGTTCTTCTTCGAGAACGGCTCGAAGATGATAGACGACCCAAGGGCGCTTCCACTTTTCTAAAAGCGTTTGTGCCTCCGGATGCGCAAGAAGGGCATCAACCGAGGGAAGATGTTGAAATGGATTCATGTTTACCTCCTGCATCTGATAAGAACATCCTCACGCGTTGCGACCGTTCCGATCAGAGAAACCTTTGTCTTCAGCGCTTTTTGCAGACGCCGCAGAGCTTCCTGAGCATCTTCTTCAGCTATGCTTAAAAGCAAGCCGCCGGATGTCTGCGGGTCGCAGACAATGGCCCGCTCCCAGCCCTTTAGATCTCCCCAATCGACATGAACGCCGAAGTGTTGTTCGTTCTTTCTGCTCCCTCCGGGATTACACCCCTCAAAAGAAAGCTCGGCAACCTGCTTAAACAGAGGAAGCGAGGAGAAATCGACGTATGCGCTTGTTCCGCTTGCTTCCATCATCTCGCTAAGATGGCCGACAAGCCCGAAGCCTGTGATATCCGAAGCGGCATGGGGAACGATGTCGCCGAGCGCCTCTGTGATGCCGGCGTTGAGAGTCATCATGCTCTGTGTCACTTCTTTGAGTTCTTCTTGGGTGATCCTGCCGACTTTCCCTGCACTTGTCAGGATGCCGCTGCCGAGCGCTTTTGTGAGAATGAGACGGTCTCCCGGTTTGGCACCGGCATTCATAAGAACTCTGTCGACATCGACAAATCCGATGACGGAAAGTCCATATTTCGGCTCATTGTCTCGGACGGAATGGCCTCCGACAAGAAGAGCACCCGCCTCCTTTATCTTATCGGCTCCCCCGAGGAGGATGGCCTTTAGGTCTTCATCGTCCATGTCGTCGGGTGCGCAGAGAATATTCATGGCAAGCCGCGGTTTTCCCCCCATCGCATAGACATCGCTAAGAGAATTGCTCGCCGCAATAGCACCGAATGTATAGGGATCATCGACAATCGGCGTGAAAAAATCCAGTGTAGCAATGATCGCTTCCTCTTCACTGATCTGATATACTCCCGCATCTTCATTATTGGAAAAGCCCGTCAAAAGGGACGGATCGCTAAAATCCGGTAGGGAGCACATGATACCCGACAACCTGCCGGGGCTAATTTTTGCCGCTCAGCCCGCTGTGGCGCTTCGCTGTGTCAGGCGTTTTTTCTTTTCTGTCATGACATGCTCCTATTGTTCAAAATACTCCTTGATGAGAGCCAGTTTGGCAGGACCGATTCCTGAAACTTCAATGAGGTCATCCAAAAGCGCCGAGGGATGAAGGCGGATATATTCGACGATCTTTTTCGCCGTCACCGGCCCAATTCCCGGCACCTCAAGCCAGCTTTCTTCATCCGCCGGCAGGCGAGGGGATGCCCCCTCACTTTCCTGCCCCTCTTCAGCTTTTGGATAAATATAGATTTTTTCTCCGTCCAATAGACGTTTGGCGAGATTCAAGCTCGACGCACAGGCGTCTTCACTGAGCCCACCTGCTTCTTCCACAAGATCTGCAAGACGGGCCGATTGAGAAAGTGTATACACTCCCGGATGAATGACGCATCCTTCTATATGAACGCAGATCGTTCTCTCTTCTTCCGGCCAGCTCTCCAGCTGATAGAAGTGCAGCCAAAAGCCCCAGAAAAAGAGAATCAAAAGGATTGCCGCCGATATTCCTTTTTTCATCGTCTCCTCCTGCAGGCAGTGTACCTTGACGAGGAGGAATTTTCAGCGGCGCACGAGAGTTGTTCCGGAGTGTATTATCCTTTAAAGGCGATTGTCTCGATTTCCACAAGTGCCTTCATCGGAAGCTCCTTTACCGCAAAGGCGCTTCTGGCCGGTTTGTGAGGATCATAAAACTCCGCATAAACTTTGTTGACTTCGGCAAAATTGGCCATGTCCGTCATGAAAACAGTCGACTTGACAACATTGTTTTTGGAGTAACCCGCCTCCGCTAAAACGGCTTCGATATTGGCGAAAACCTGTTCAGCCTGTCCGACGATGTCTTCTGCATCGATCTTTCCGGAATCGGGATTGACCGGGAGCTGCCCGGAAAGATACAGAAAATTTCCCGCTTCTACGGCGTGAGCGTACGGCCCTATCGCGGCCGGCGCCTTGTCAGAAAAGATGATTTTCATCGAAATACCTCCTATTGCAAAAATGCTTTATACGCCATATAGGCACTGTAGAGATCCGCTTTGCTGATCAACTCAAACGGAGCGTGCATGCTTAAAACCGGCACTCCCATATCGACGACTTCCGCGCCTGAGTTGGCAAGGATATACGCAATCGTCCCCCCGCCTCCCTGATCGACTTTTCCGAGCTCTCCACTCTGCCAGACGACTTTGTTCTTGGCAAACAGCCTGCGCAGCTCGCTGATGAACTCGGCATTTGCGTCATTGCTTCCGCTCTTTCCCCTCACGCCGGTGTATTTGCTCATGACAATGCCGCATCCGGCGTGGGCAACGTTGAACTTTTCGGTAACCTCCGGAAATGACGGATCAAAACAAGCGGTGACATCAGCGCTGATGACGCGCGAGCGAGCCAGGCTTCTGCGCACGGCAAGCTCTCCTTTTGCGTTGAGCGCCAGGATTTCTGCGACCATATTTTCAAAATATTTGGACTCCATGCCTGTATTCCCCACCGATCCTACTTCTTCCTTGTCAGCGAAAATACACACGGCCGTCCGCTTCGGTTTTTTGATTTCCAAAAGCGCGCATAGAGATGCATATGCACTGACTCGATCATCGTGGCCGTGGCCACAGATCATCGCTCTGTCCACTCCGACATCTCTTGCAGGACCTGCAGGAACGATTTCGAGCTCCGCACTTAGAAAGTCCTCTTCTTCCATCCCATACATCTCTTTTAAGAGTTTCAACACGGCCGCTTTGACGGGCTGATCCTTCTGTTTTTTCTCGGGAATATGGCCAAAAACGACGTTGAGCTGTTCTGCGCTGATGCCTTCACTGAGCGCCTTTTTCATCTGATCGGCCGACAGGTGGATGAGCAGGTCATTGATATAAAACACCGGATCCTCCGGCTTTTCACCGATAGAAACATTGACTCTACCGCCATCTTTTGTAAATATGACACCGTGCAAGGCCAAGGGAATGGCTGTCCATTGATACTTCTTCACACCGCCGTAATAATGTGTTTTCAAGAGGGCCATATTGCCTTCTTCATACAGCGGCATCGGCTTGAGATCAAGTCTGGGGACATCGATATGGCTTCCTACAATGTCCATGCCCTCTTCAAGGTCTTCTCCCAAAACCATCAGGACGCTCGCCTTCCCCTTCTGGTCTAAATAGATTTTGTCTCCTCTTCTCACTCGTCTCTTGCGGACAGCTTCCTCGAGAGAAATATAGCCTGCTTTTTTTGCCATCTGTAGGATTTGATCATTGGCAAGCCGTTCCGTCTTGGCGGCATTTAGAAAGTTCTTATAGTCTTCCGCCAATTGCCACAGGCGCTTACTCTGCGCCTGAGTAAGAGCTTCCCATTGATTCGTCTTTTCGTAAAACATTATTCTCCTATTTCACCACCAAGCTGATTAATTTATCCTGAATATAAATGCGCTTGATCAGCCGCTTCCCTTCAAGTTGCCGATGATATGCATCTTCTTCCTCGAGAAGCGCATCGATTTGGCTCTCCTGTGCCCCCCTTGGAACATCCATGCGGAAGCGAACTTTTCCATTGACCTGCACCGGAACTTCGATGACGTCTTCCACCGTCTTATCCGGATCATAGGCAGGCCATTTTCCTTCTGTAATAGGAGGATTGCCAAGGAGTTCATTCAATTCTTCCGTTATGTGAGGCGCCACGGGGTTGAGAAGTCTCAATAGCACTTCATACTCGTCTCTACCGATCGAATCCTGAAGATAGTATTCATTGAGAAGCGCCATCATGGCGGCGATTGCGGTATTGGCTTTGAGGGCTTCATAGTCTTCCCCCACCTTTTTGATCGTCCGGTGGATCTGCACCTCCAGTTCGGGGCTGTAGCCGCGCTTATTCATGTCCACTCTCTCAAACGCAAACCACAGGCGATCAAGAAAGCGCTTTGTTCCGGCCAGGCCTTCATTTGACCAGCTGACGGCTTTTTCAAAGTCTCCGATGAACATCTCATAGCTGCGGAGCGCATCGGCTCCGACCTCTTCAATGACTTCGTCGGGATTGATAACATTCCCGCGGCTCTTGCTCATCTTGATATTGCCTTTTCCAAGAATGAATCCGTGGGAACTTCTCTTCTGATACGGTTCCGGAGTATTGACGACGCCTATATCATAGAGGAACTTGTGCCAAAAGCGCGAATAGAGAAGGTGAAGTGTCGTATGCTCCATCCCTCCGTTATACCAGTCGACCGGCATCCAAGTTTCAATGGCCTCTCTTGAAGCAAGTTCCTCGTCATTGTGCGGATCCAGATAGCGCAGGAAATACCAGCTGCTTCCTGCCCACTGAGGCATGGTATCCGTCTCGCGCTCGGCCGCTGCGCCGCAGGAGGGGCATGTCGTATGCACCCAGTCCTCCATAGCAGCCAGCGGGCTCGATCCGTCATCAGTCGGCTCATAGCTGTCCACTTCCGGAAGGCAAAGCGGCAGCTCGGACTCATCGAGCGGCACATGTCCACATGTCGGGCAGTTGACGATAGGAATCGGTTCTCCCCAGTATCTCTGGCGGGAGAAGACCCAATCACGCAGCTTGTACTGCACTTTTTTCTCACCCAGGCCCCGTTCTTCCAAGATGCCCGTCATTTTTTCAATGGCTTCGGGAACACTCAGTCCGTCAATCAGAGGGCTTCCCACAATCGCGCCGTCTCCTGTCCAGGCTTCTGTCGAGATGTCTCCGCCGCTGACCACCTCATAAATTGGTAGATCAAAATTTTTAGCGAACTCATAGTCGCGCTGATCATGAGCAGGAACGGCCATGATCGCGCCGCTTCCGTACTCCATCATGACGTAGTCGCTGATAAAAATCGGCAATTCTTTTTCACTGATCGGATTCCATGCGTTGATCCCTTCAATGCGCACTCCCGTCTTGTCCTTGACAAGCTCCGTGCGCTCAAAGTCGCTCTTATTCTTTGCCTCTGTGCGATACGCCATCAAAGCATCCATGTTGCGGATGCGAGAAGCATACGTTTCAATCAGAGGATGCTCGGGCGCAATGACCATATAGGTCGCTCCGTAGATCGTATCGGGTCTCGTCGTATAGACGTCGAGCGTCTCTTCTGTATCAAGGATCGGAAAACGGATCGTTGCTCCCTCGCTTCGCCCGATCCAATTGCGTTGCTGCGCCTTGATGCGGGGGGCAAAGTCGACTTCATCCAGGTCATCGAGCAGGCGCTGAGCATATTTTGTTATTTCCAGCATCCACTGCTCTTTTGCGCGCCTCACCACGGGAGTATGGCAGCGCTCACACTCTCCCCCGACGACCTCTTCATTGGCAAGTCCTACTTTACATGATGGACAGAAATTGATGTCCATCTTCGCCTTATAAGCAAGTCCGTGTTTAAAAAGTTGCAGAA
>JAAYOV010000022.1 GCA_012520095.1 Tissierellia bacterium
GAAGCAAATGAGCCATCCGGTACATATTTCTTGATGACTGCTTGAGTGTCAAAAGTACCCCGGTTAAACTTTCGAGTGACCATAGTTTTATAACCAACCGGTGTATTGGAGACGTTTAAAGCAATATTCGTTTTTGATCCATCTGCAGAAAGAAAGTGAGAAACCTGTTCCTTTACTTCTCTTGCTGTACAAATGATATACCCTATGAGTTGCTCTCTGTCACGTCTGCACTCTCTGCCGGTGTTTGAGATGAACTTGCCAGAGAAAAGTCATAACGGGAAGGAGCCTTTTGAAAGCTGAAGAGCTATTCTAAAAGAATCAATCTTTTTCAAGGAACAGGTGCTCAAATATCTGAGAGAATCTACATCTCTCCCCCAAAGTTGATTAAAATGCAGAAAAGAAAACACTAATGACAAAATAAAGTGACGGTGACCGATGACTTGATAACTATTGGAGTTCTGACAATAAAAAAAGGCGCAGATTCGTGCGCCAAGTTCTGGTGCCGGCAGTGGGATTCGAACCCACACGCCCTTGCGGACAACAGATTTTGAGTCTGCCTCGTCTGCCATTCCGACACGCCGGCTTATTGTTACCGTCTCATTCTATCAGCATTTCTTATCTCCTTCAAGTGAGAGAGTGCAATTATTCATTTTGATTTTATAGGGTTACAATCGATGTGAGACTTTTCGGATAGAAAAGAGCGATGGTTTCCTGTATCCTGTTGTACCAATTACTAACAAGGAAAGGAAGGACGCCATCGCTCTTGAACATTCTAATACTAAACCATCGATATGAATCCCACGACGATCACACGCGACCACGCCGTCAAACTCTGTTGAATCGGAGAGGGCTGAATGAGTCGTCCACCTCCCTCGTCTCATTCAGCACCCTTAACGATCCCGCAATTGTAAACAACTCTCATTATCGACAGAAAAGATCGCGAGAAATAACAATCTACTCCGTTCTTAATGCGGAAAATGGAATCATTTTACAATTTCTTCGAGTAACTTAACAATCTCTCCTATCGTCGTCAGGCTAACCGCTTCATCCTCTGACACCTCGATGCCGAAGCGCTTTTCAACCGCACCCAGTAAACTAATGCGGTCATAGCTTGTCATGTTCAGATCGGTCAATAGATTCGTATCTTCATTGACTTCCTTAGGATCAAAATCAACGTACTCTTCCAAGATTTCCAGCACGATTTTCATCATTTTAGTTTCCTCCGGCTTTATACTTGTAGCGTTTTATTTTGTGCGTGGACGTCTTGATAAATTCTTCTGCCTGAATCTCCAGCTTGGTTAACTGCATATAAGATGGCAGTGTCTTATTTACTTCATTTAAATCCTTCTTCATTATCTCCTGGGCTTCTTCAGGCGAATGCAATGCGGCCCATTCCGGATCCAAATAGCAAGCCGCTTGAATGGCGGATTGTCTGCCCGTTTTATCTTCCGCTGCATAAACCAGACATTCTTTCACATAATCCAAGGTGTGCCGAATATGATCTTCTATCTGTTCCGGATAGACATTTTTCCCATTGGGCAATATAATCAAATCCTTCAGCCTTCCGTTAATATAGACAAAACCTTTTTTATCCATATAACCCAGGTCTCCGGTGCGGAACCACCCATCATCGGTGAAACTGACTTCTGTGGCTTTTTCATCCTTATAGTAACCAAGCATCACATTGTCGCCCTTGACTTGAATTTCACCGACGCCGTCCTGATCGGGATTATCTATTCTCACCTCGCAACCCGTTACAGCCTTCCCGACTGAATATGCGTTCTTGCCCTTCCACTCAATATTCCATGCGCACACCAGCGGAGAGCATTCCGTAATGCCATAGCCATTTGCAATTTCAATCCCGATAGAAGAAAAGAAATCAAAGATATGGGGAGCAACAGGCGCTCCGCCTACAATGAGCATCTCCAGATTTCCTCCAAATTTCTCTAAAACAGGTTTGAAGAAATATCTCCTCTGATCGATCCCCACCTTCCGGATCAAATTGCTGAATGTAATGCCATAAGACAAGTGCTTAGCCAAGTGCGTTCTCTTTGCTTCTCTTTGTACCGATCGATAAAAAGCCTCCAAGAACATGGGCACCACGGTTAAAAAGTACGGCTTGAACTCCAGCATATTTTCAGCGACATGTTTGAGAGAATCGTTGATTGTAATGGTCGCCCCCTGATAGAGCCCTGTCAAAATATGGCAGGACAATTCATAGGAGTGACTAAAAGGAAGGACAGAAAACGTCTCTTTTTTAGGCTGGATGACCCCTGTGGAAGCTAAGATGCAACTGGTAATATTCTTATGACTCAGCATCACACCTTTGTTTGCTCCTGTGGTTCCCGAAGTAAACAGTATTTCCGCCATGGCCTCGCGATCGATTTCAACATCTAAATAACGCCGATCGCCTTCTGCCAGGAGTCTCGCTCCTTTTCGAATCAGTTCATAGAGCAGATACACGTCTTCATAATCTCTTTCGACTAAAGGATCAAGAAGTATCACTGTACTCAAATTGGGACATTCTCTGCGGATAGCATCAAGCTCATCATAGAAGCGCTCCCCCAAAAAAAGCACCTCGATATCTCCCTTTTGAATCAGTTCAATAAATTGGGGAGTCGTCAGTTCCTTGTCCAAAGGCACAACGACACCCGCGCCGTTGATGACAGAAAGATAACTCAATACCCAAAGGGAAGAGTTGTCCGCCACAATCCCAAAGTGTTTGCCTTGAAGCCCCATATCGATCAGGGCGGTACCAAGGAAGTTCATCCGCTTGTACAGCATCTTATAGCTTACAACTTCAATGGTCCGATCATGACCAAATTCCCTGTAAGCGATATGATTGCAATACTTATGTGCACTGCGTTCCATCAAATGACGCAGATCATCAACAGGTTCGACTTTGTAAAATTTATATCTCGGCATTCTGGTTACCTGTACCTCATCGCAATAAAAAGACAAAACCTTAAAAAGAGAACCGTTGCCAATGTATCGATGTCAAGAGCAAGGGTTCTCTTAGCCTTTATGTATATCCCCTCAATCTTCTTTTAGGATGAAGCCCTAACGTCGTTTTTTATCATCGAATAGAATTCCAACGCCTGATAACAAAGCAAGGAATCCTGCATAGAACTCCACAGGAATATGACCTGTTTCCGGAAGTTTCTTCCCTGTACTCGGAGTCGTCGGGTCAGTCGGAGTCGTCGGATCGGTCGGATCGGTTGGATCAGTCGGATCAGTCGGATCGGTTGGATCGGTCGGATCGGTCGGATCGGTCGGATCATCCGGATCATCCGGGTCTGTAGTACCAACCCACAAATTGGTGACAAAGAATGTATTGCCGACCTGAACGACAGAGACCTTCTTATATCCGGAGGGAACATCCACTTCATCTACATCATAAACATATTCATTCCCATCCTCGTCTACTTCAGGCACTTCCCATTTACACGTAAGTGCTTTAAGTGCTTTATATTTTATGACCTGAGGACTTCCATAAGGTTCACCATTTTGGTACAGCTGCATATAGACATCGGGGCGATTGAATGGATCTTCCCCATAAGAATAGGTCCATACTTTTGTCGCTTTTATAGTAATCATCGGTGTCGGCTCAGGTTCCTCTTCAATTTTCGTGTTCGTTACTTCGAGTCCTTCCTCGCTTTTTTCGTAACCCTCAGGAACAAAGTCTGCACCGTCTGCATCCACCTCTTTAACAAGGTATTCTATAGGCTCTCCGTCTATGCCGTTAGCACACATGTTTTCCCAAGTCACCGAGGTAGTTCCATTGGGTAAATGTTTGATTTCAGCTTTGTAAACCGGAACAACACGCCCAAAATAGTTAACACGATACAGTTTGAACCATACATCCGGGTGCTCGTCATCGGGATTAGACCAGACCTTTGTCGCTGTTACATCTTTGCGTGCAAGCACAGGGCACGTAATCGTGATGGAAAGATCAAAACCCCCTCCTATGATCCACAACCATTCAGCACCGAGATTATGTGTAACAATAATTTCATTGTCATGTAGGATGAGCAGGTTAAAGGTAAATTCGGGCTCTTCTCCGGACTCAAACAGCCATTCAAAGTCATAGTAACCATCATAAAATTGTTCATAAGTAATCGTTTCACTTTGCCATTCACCCGCTACTTTATGGAGCAGTTCCAAGGCATAAGTGTACTCCCCTTGCTCAGCGTTCAGGTCTGCGAGGAACGAAACGAGCCGACTTACGTCTAAGTGAACGAGCTTCATTTCTTTGCCGGACGGTTCTGATTCCTTCTGGTTGCCTTGCGCTTCAACTTCTACGGAGGGCGGTTGTAATCCCTCCTCACTGCTTTGCTCTTCCACTCCAGCATATGAGGGTACGAGCCCAATGAGAAGTAGTAAAACAAGACAGATCGAGATAAACCTTGTCTTATTCATTTCTTATCCTTTCTTACTCCAATTATAGTATGCGCTCTATCTTACACTTCACTGAGACAAACCACCCATTTCGCAAGACAGTTGGCATCCACATTTGTTGCTTTGTAGTTATTTATTACTTTTAATAGTTATTTTCATTCTATTTGCATCAGCGCCTAATGTCAACATCAATAGACGCAATTTTATAGTGTTTTTTAACCGTGAATAGAAACACAAATCTCCACCTGACAGCCATCTCATCTGCTTCGAAAAAAGCCAAAAGATATAATCTCGCTTCATTTTATCGAAGAAAAATGA
Organism: Tissierellia bacterium; assembly: GCA_012520095.1. Lineage (GTDB taxonomy): Bacteria > Bacillota > Clostridia > Peptostreptococcales > Acidaminobacteraceae > DUVM01. The sequence goes on from JAAYOV010000022.1 coordinate 4,717, forward strand.
ACTTGCGTTGAAACTTCATTGTTTTAGTTTTGAAA
>JAAYOV010000023.1 GCA_012520095.1 Tissierellia bacterium
CGGCGCTCTGACGGAAGCCGTATATTATATTCTGATTGCTCTTATGCAACCCATGCATGGCTATGGAATTATGCAGAAGACGGAAGAACTATCAGGGGGAAGAGTGCGCTTGGCGGCAGGAACTCTCTATGGAGCGCTCAATAAGATGGTGGAGAGGGGTTGGATTCGAGCCCTGGAGGAAGAAAAAGGCAGCAGGAGGAAAGAATATCTGATTACACCGGAGGGAAGAGAGATCTTCGAAGGTGAGATCAGAAGGCTCCAAGAGCTTCTCGACAATGGAATTAAAGTTTTGGAGGCGCAAAATGGCTAAAGTGATCAGGAAAGTATTTCCGGTTTTTGAATACGAGCGAGAGGAAAAGTGGCTCAATGAAATGGCGGAGAAAGGATTCATTCTTCAACATGTAGGCTTCTTTAGCTATCACTTTGAGGAGTGCATTCCCGGGGAATATCAAGTTCGCATGCAGCTGTTGGAGAAGTCGATCCATTCTCAAGAGAGCAAAGAGTATATCTCTTTTCTCGAAGATACGGGAATCGAGCATATGGGAAATATGTTTGGCTGGGCATATTTCCGAAAGAAAGGAGATTTTGAGCTATATTCCGATACCGCTCCCAGAATTCGTCAGATCAACACCATTTTGACAAGTCTGATAATAATATTGCTTGCGAACTTAATGTCGGGAGTGACAAATGTACTTTCATACTTAAGCTCGGGAAATGAAATGTCATATCCTAAGGTGTCATATTCGATAATCGGGATTCTCAACCTTGCACTTGTCGTCATTCTCAGCTGGGGAATACGGAGATTAGTATCGAAAAAACGAAGTTTACAAAAAAAAGATGATTTATTCGAATAATCGGTTGAATATTAAAAGGAAAGGCTTTGTCTTAAGACCTTTCCTTTTCTTACTTACCAGAGAATGTTCTATTCATTCAGGCAGTCTTCCATTAATAAGTCTGCGCATATCCTCAAAATCACCTAAGTCTGGTATGCGGATATGGGATGCATCGATTCGGTATTCGGGGTTTTCTCGCTGACCTCTGAAGGTAGAGGGGATGCTCCCTTCAAGTTGTGCCCGCACACTTTGAGCGCGAAGAAGACAGAATTCTTTCAGTGTGTCGACGGCAAGGTGGAAGTCTTCTACTGAGGCAAATTTTGTGGGATCCCTTTCGACATAGGGAGCGATCATCACTCGGATCGATTCCATTTTTTCTTCGAGATAACCACTTTCAATGTAGATTTTCAGGAAATCATCATAGAGTGCGTTGTATTGTTTCACCATCTCTCCATTTTTCATAAGTTCAAAAAAAAGAGGTCTTTTGGACATATACTCATAGGGAGCGGGAGTGTGGATAGGGTAGTTGACAAAGAGAGTGGAATCGTCAATAGGATTCGGCATTCCAAGCGCGTAAGTTGCATAGGCTAAATTGTAGTCCCAAGGGAGAAGGGAGATCTTGCCGTCTTTTTCGTAGAGGAAGTAATTGTGTCCCGTCCTACCTAAATATCCATCGAGATTGACGACAAAAGTTTGCACCGTGAAATAGCGGAGTACGGCATCGACATCAATGCCTTCTTCAAAGTTTTCGCCTGTCGAGAGAATGCGTAGGGATTCAATCAGGCGCTTTTTATCCGTGTCATTGACTTTGAATACAGATCTTTCGAAGATGTTTTCATAATGGTGAAATTCCTCGCCGGAGTAGATGAGGAAAATATCGCTGTTATCGTCGCTCAGTCTTTTGTATTCCGGTTTATAAAGATTTCCTCTATCCGTTCCAAAATTTCTTCGCGCGAATGCATCCTCCGGCTCTTCTACTGCGACGAACAGTCCCCAGTCCTCGTCGTTGACGCGGACAAATGCGTAACTTGTCAGCGGAGAAGGGACGCCCATTTTTGCCATCATGTCATACGCGAGGACATCTTTCATATAAGCGTTGTCTTGGAAGGAAGATTGGAGAGATATTTTATCCAGTCCAAAATACGTTCTCCCTGATACATAGTGATCAAATTCAATTTTCAAGCTAAATCTCTGAGAGCCGTATTTCAGCGTCTGATTGAGGGAATTGCTTCCTTTCACGCGGAGGCCGACATCAGAAATTTTTTCACCGTCAATGATGACAGTGGCGTGTACATATTTTTTTTCTTTTGGATTTTCAAGAATCGATGTCCAGTCTTCATCCGTTAGGAAGAGTTCAATCGAGTGGACCTCCTCGGCGTCAAAAAGACGCGAAGCATACCCCGGGGCACTTTGAAAAGTTCTGAGTCCAAGCGACTCTCCGTGCATAAACAACACGGTGATAAGCACGGCGATGATGATGGAAGAGATGGAAATTTTGTCGATATGACGATGCTTGAGCATGAATTTTCCTTATCCTGTATAGTCTCCGTTGTAGCTGACGAGTATGACTTCGCTTACTCCGCTTATCTCAGAAAGCTGATGGACAAAGTCGGTATCATTGTTTTTTAAACGCAGCTCGAAGTGGAGCTCCGTTGCCCCCGGCCGCACATTTTTGCTCTTCAAGACAAGTTTATTCACATTGGCTTCCAGTAGGCTGTAAGCAACCTCTTCTGTCTCTCTTGAGTCGCAGCGCAACAATAGAATAAAGGGGTCGTCATGGGTCTTTTGAGTGGCAAAAACAAGGAGAATCAGTCCGATGAAAAGGCTTCCGAAAACAGCTAGAGGGATAAGCCCTGCAGCCAATACAATCCCGACGGCAATGCTCCAAAAAAGGAATGCGATATCAAGCGGATCTTTAATGGCTGAGCGAAAGCGAACGATGGAAAGGGCTCCTACCATACCCAAAGAGAGGACAACATTGCTGGTGACGGCCATGATGACTAGAGTTGAGATCATAGACAGGCCGATCAGAGTTGCTCCGAAACTCGACGAATACATGACGCCGCGATATGTTTTTTTATAAATCCAGAAGATGAACAAGCCCATAAGAAAGGCAAGCAGCATCCCCAATGCCATGTCAAACAAAGGGATCGTCGTTACATTCTCAAGATATTTTGATTTAAAGATGTCCTGAAATGTCATGGTGGCTCTCCTTAGTCATATTTTCGGCTCTGTGCATATTTTGAGAAAGCGCCTGCTCTTCTTGGTCCGATTTGAACGGCTCGTGCGATAAAATCAGGCAGAAATTCATCAAATTTCACTTCGAGGACGGCATACGCCTCTTCAGTTGGCACTTGCAAAGGGTTATTGGCAAAAAAATCAGTATTTTTAATTCCGGTTCGAATGTCGCTGTCGAGTGTAATGCGCGTATTTCCTGCAGGATGAATAAAGGGGATGCGCGTATATTCTACGATGACACAAGGTCGCAGCAACCGGCTCTTCATCTTGAAATAAAGTTCCTTTAGGAGATCTTCTTTTCTGTCTATCATAAAGAGGATATCTCCCTCCATGAGGGAGTGGACCTCCTGTTGCGACAGACGGACGCTCTGTTTTCTACATAGATTGTTTCGCTTAGACTTTTTCTCCAATCTGATAAAGGAGAAGTCTTCGTTGTAGCAGCGCACACGCCATTTCTCCCGGCTGTTAAGTCCACTCATTTTCTCGTTCAGCGCAGAATCAAAAGGGTCATCAAAATACATGCTGCGCACACGGTAGTTACCATGTGCGTCAGCATGTGAATCTAATTGGAGTATAGATTGGAGACGGTGAGAAAGAAGGAGGTGGTCGGCAAAACTGATCTCATATTTGAGTTCGTGTCTCGCTTTCATAGTTTCCTCCAAGCATATAATCAATCGTAGTCGCTGTCGTCGTATCCGCTGTCGTCGTCATAATCACTGTCGTCATCATATCCGCTGTCGTCGTCATAATCACTGTCATCATCATATGCGCTGTCGTCGTCATAATCACTGTCATCATCATATGCACTGTCATCATCATATGCGCTGTCGTCGTATCCGCTGTCGTCATCAAGATTACTGACACTGTAGTTGGTAGTGTTGTCATCGTAATCGGAATCAGAATTCGTCGTGTAGTCGCTGTCGGAGAGTTTTCCGTCGCGCTCCAGTTTAAGAACTTTTCCGGTCATGGCATCGATTTCAACTTCGAATTCGACTCCGTTGCTTCTGAATTCAAGTTCGTAGACAGGATAACCGTCATCATAGTCAAACTCTACTTTTTTGAATCTCGCATTTGAAGCGGTGACCCCGGCGGCGTTCAGAGCAATCTCTTTTGCTTTTTCTACTGAGATGGAGCCTTCCGGTCGCTTGCGATAGTCAGAGTCCATTTCTAAATCGTCAAAACGAGAATCGCCATAGTCCGTCTCTCCGTTAATTCTGGTGTCAAGATTCAGCAAGCGTGCGATGTCACGAACGTCTTCAGCAAGAAGGTTCAAGTAATCTTCTTTCGGCAGCACAGAACCGGTGGCTAGCTCGATTGTGATTTCACGAGCGGAACCGTCGATTTCCGATACGAAGAATCCGGCTTCGTGGATGAGGACGATCATGTCTTTTACAACTTCTCTCGCGTCTTTTCCGACAAAATCTTTGTATTTGTCAACGATCGCTTTTCCGTCGTCGTTGTCTCCGGTGATCTTTGTCACGAGACCTTCTTTGTTGTAGTCAATAGATATTTCCGGATTGACTCGTAAGATAATGGTTCCCGCCTCACCAAGGGCAACTGTGCCGGGAGTGCTGCTCTGCGCACAACCTGTGACGGCAAGGCTGAGGAGGAGAAGGGAAAAGATCACTGTAATCCATTTGGTTGTTTTTTTCATAATGTAACTCCTTTGATAGTATTTTTTGCATATCTCGTTCTGTGCACTCATAGGTTACGGAAGAGATTTTACAAAAACGGGGTAGGAGAGAAAATTAATCATCGTAGTCGCTATCGTCATAGCCGGAGGTATCACCGTAGTCGCTATCGTCATAGTCGGAGTCATCACCGTAGTCACTATCGTCATAGTCGGAGTCATCACCGTACTCGCTGCGGTAGTCACTGTCACCTTCTTCATATAATGAATCGTCGTATCCGGAGTCATCATGAGGGAGGATAGGGGCGATATAATCCGATTCATCCGAGGAAAACTTAAGTATTTGAATCGTGACGGACATCTTTTCCTGCAGATGCGTGCTGAGGCTTTGCCTTAAACCAATTCCTTTATTGAGAAACCATTCTTCATCGGGGGCGTCGAGCCGGACGGTGACAGTTCCACCTTCGCTTAAATATCCCTTGGCGATGGCAAGATCAACCAGATCGTCAGTGACGGAATCCAGTTTCTTTCGATTGTACTCGTACCCTTGGATGAGAGTTTTTCCGTCTTCATTTATCGCTTCGATGCCGACAACTTGATCATTTCTATTTACATCAATGCGAACTTCCGGATTGATTTGCAGGTAGACAGATGCGAATGTCGTCATGTAGCCCTGATAGAAGCGAAGACCGAAGAATAGAGCGATGATGGCGGCAATGCTTGCAAGAGCGGCGCTGAACTTCCGCATTCCGGAGCGAGGTGCAGGAGTGGTGAGTTCATGAATATGCTCAAGGGTCTGTCCGACTTCATAGTTGAAGTTGGCGGCTTTGATAAAGCGTCCGGCTTCATCGAGAACGATACAATAGCCGTTATTTATTTCCATTACCAAGTATGTCATGCTCCCCGACCTCCTTCCGTTTGAAATGCAATCTGTCTGAGATGCCCTCTGATGATCTCGTAGCCGTTAGAATAGATCAGCAGAAGTGCCATCAGATATTTTCTGTGTCGTTCGAGGGTCTTGCGATGAACGCCTGAACCTTCTGACAATTCTTTTAGTGGTAGTTTTCTTGTCCTCTTGAATGCTTCGATTAACGCAGGAAAGCTTCTTGCATATGCAAGCGCTCGTTGACAGCTTTCAAGTGTTCTCTCTTGTTTAGGAGAGTTATCTGCGATATCGTTAAGCGTCAGACCGTAGTCGTTCAACTGTGAATTCAGTTCGAATATTTCCATTTGTGTGGCATTGCGTTCGTCGAGCTCTCCGAATGCATCGGTCTTATCTTCAAGAGTATCTGCAAAAGTGATGTCGTCATCTCCGAAGACAGGTGCATCGATCGAGTACTGCCCGAGATGACGTTTCTCTTTTCTGTAGAAATCGATCAGGCGCCTTTCGATGAGAAGAGAGGCATAGGGGAGAAAAGCACCCTTTAACGGCAAATACGTCTCAATGGCTTCGTTGAAGGCGATCATGGCTATGCTGAGCTCATCGTCTTCGTCGGTGACGATTCTCCCGACGACTTTGTAGGATTCCGCTTTTATGAAGGGCAGATAATCTTTTATAAGACAATCAGCTGCAGAGGGATCTTCCTTTGCAGCAGCCACTCGATCGACGATGGATATGGAGTCCATACTTTCCTCCCTTCAAGTACAGGATACGTATGAAAAAACTTAAGAATGGGGTAAAGAGAAAAACAGGCTGTTCCAGGTGACCTGTCATTTTTTTCGGCAGGGCTTTACTCATTATACATTTGTAAATTAGGGCATATTGGGTTTGGTTCAGATATATCATGCAGTTGTTAATCGGTCAATCAAAATTGCCTCATCAACACCTCTCTAAAATACCATTGTCAGGTCCTGATGAATAGAGCAAATGAAAATAATCAGAGGTAGAAGAGAGAAAAAATAGGCTCTGAAGCGGCGGAAAATGAGCGCGTTCACAATAATTCAAAAATAGGCTTGACAAAACTCAAAGTTGTTGTTATTCTATATTTAGAATAATTCTAAATTAGGATCTGTTTTATTTTAAAGAGGTAAACATGTTACAAGAGATAGTGGCACAACTCGAAAACTCAGGTATAAAACCGTCTGTGCAAAGAATCAAAATATTTGAGTATTTTCTTCAAAACAAGAACCATCCTTCTGCAGAAAGTATTTATCTGGAGTTGAAAAGAGAAGTACCGACGCTCTCGAAGGCGACCGTCTATAATACACTTGGACTTTTTCTGGAAAAAGGATTGGTTCAGATCGTAGCTTCTGATCAATATCATGCCAGATATGATTTGGTGGAAATGAAACATGGACATTTTATCTGTCTATCCTGCAAAGAAGTATACGATTTTCCGTATCAGTATACAGAAAAGTATTCAGGGCTTGACGAGTTTGAGATTCAATCTGAGGAAATAACTATCAAAGGCATATGCAAAAGCTGCCTGGACAATATGAACAATATTTAGGAGGAAGAATGTCTGAAAACAATATCAACACTGTCAACTTCCCGCTCATCGGGACACCTGCGCCGGAATTCACGGCACAGACCACGCAAGGTGAGATTAACTTTCCGGCGGATTTTAAAGGAAAATGGGTCATTCTGTTTTCACACCCTGCCGACTTCACACCGGTATGCACCACTGAATTTATGACATTTGCAAAAATGCATGACGAGTTCAGAGAGCTGAACACCGAGCTGGTGGGTCTTTCCATCGACTCTATCCACTCCCATCTGGCCTGGTTGCAGTCAATTCAGGGGTATACTTGGGAAGGAATCGAGAATCCTGTCGTCGAATTTCCGCTGATCGCCGACCTGAAGATGGAAGTTGCCGGAAAATATGGCATGCTCCAAGGCGAGTCTGATACGGCAGCTGTCCGAGCGGTGTTCTTCATAGATCCCGAAGGGATCATTAAGACGATCCTGTATTATCCTGCATCCTTGGGAAGAAACTTTGAGGAAATCAAAAGAATTGTTGTCGGTCTTCAGAAGGCCGAATCAGAAGGTGTGGCGCTTCCTGCCAACTGGAAACCCGGAAAAGATGTTATTGTTCCTCCGCCCGGAACCTGCGGAGCGATCAAAGAAAGAGTTGAGCTCGTAAAGGGTGAAGGCTATGAAATGAAAGACTGGTTCCTTACCTTCAAGAAGGACAAATAAGCAGTTTCTCTTTACTGTGCGGCCTGAGCCTCGATCATATCATCTGATCGAGGCTTTTGTAATTGGGTAAAGAAGTAATAACCTGATATGATGAATAAAAGGTTTGCAGAGGAGTGCATGGCGAAGATGGTGATACTAATAGGCAAGATTCGAGTGCGATTGCCATATGTGCATTCGCTCAAAGAAAAAAGGAAGACAGTAAAAACGTTGACGGCAAGAATTATCCGACATCATGGCGCTTCGGTTCGTGAAGTTGGCGCACAGGAGTTGTTGCAGATGATGGAGATCGGATTTTCGCTGACAACCCTGAGCGAAATGGAAGCTCGAGATATGGTCTACCGCATCGAGCAGACGATATGGAATACCATTGAGAGTGAAGGGGAACTGATTAAATATGAGACGCAGTGTATTTTGCCCAAAGTGAGGGAAAACTAGTTCTCGGGGCATCACGACGTGCTGCCTTTATCCTTGATTGGGATGGATAGGATGTGATTTCACGGCGGTTTGTGATGAGCCGGCTGAAAAAGAAAGGGGTTTATATGAATATCTTTGATATTTTATACTCGCGCAAATCAGTGCGCAGTTACACAGGAAAAAGTCCTTCAGAAGAACAGCTGCAGGAAATATTAAAAGCCGCATGGGCATCTCCCGTGGCGCGAGCTCGATTTTCGGATATGCATTTGACGGTGATCAAGGATCAGCGGATCCTGCATGCCATCGAAGAGAATATGAGCCGGGTTGTAGGAGAGGAAGTGCATCCTCTGTACGGAGCGCCCGTTTTAATTCTCGTTTCTGTGAGACCGGCACAAAAAGAAGTCGCAAATAATGAATATTCGAGTGCGGCGATGATCGTACACAATATGGCTCTTGCTGCGACGGCAATGGGGCTGGGAAGCTGTGATATATGGGGAAGCATCCAGGCGGCAAACGGACAGGCGGATATCGTCGATATGTACAAGATTCCTAAAGATTTTGTGGCTTGCTGCGGCATCGTCATCGGTGAGACGGATGAGACGTTTCCAATGCGTGATATCCCGAAGGAGAAGATCAGCACAGATTATATCGGTTAAAGACAGCTTTTATCACAAAGACATCGGCTTCATTTTTATCGCAGGCCGGATGGCAAAAACGCCCTCATTAAAAGAAGGGTGTTTTTTATCCGATCAATCGATAATGCATTTGTCATGAGCGAGGTCTTGCAGATAGCGCTTAGTGCCTCGCGCGCTTTTTGTCTGCTCAAACAGATCGTATCCCTTTTCCCTGCAGGAAGGGCAGGCACGAATGGGAATTGTGATGCCTATGAGCGATGCTCCTCGGTCGTTTTTTGATTGAATCCGGTCGAGTCCGGGGCAGTTTGGACATGTGATGAATTCTTGCGTTTGTGACTCCAGAATGCCCGCCGTATCATAATAGACTTGACGGCTTCGCGTTACAGAGGATTTGCCTTCAAAGATTCTTTCGGCAAGTGCCTCTTTGTGTTGCCAGATGGTGAGCACATCTTCTGAGATCTTTTTGATCTGCTCTGTGATTCGGGAAGACTGCTTCCATTTGCCGAGATGATAATCCGGTTCGACGACGCCGGAAAAATCGAGACCGGCCATGGCCGCAATAATGCCGGTATTGACATACGGCAATGCACCCTGAATGGAGTATCCTCCTTCCAGAACGGCGATATCTGGATTCAGGAGTTTGTTTAGATTGGCATATCCTTGGGCGGAAAAATTCATATTTGTCAAAGGATCCGTATAATGATTGTCCTGCCCTGCGGAGTTGATGATCAGATCCGGATTATATTCATCTAGTATGGGGAGAACGACGTGTTCGAGGACGTATTGAAACCCTTCATCGCCGGTATTGGGCGGAAGCGGAATATTAATATTGTAGCCATAGGCGCTTGGGCCTCCGAGTTCTTCGATGGCTCCCGTGCCCGGGTAGAGAGTTCTTCCGTCCTGATGAAAGGAGATGAACAATGTGTCAGGGTCATTCCAGTAGATATCCTGTGAACCGTCTCCGTGATGACAATCTGTGTCCACGATAGCAACGCGCATATTTCCGTATTTTTTGCGGGCGTAGGCTAAACCGACAGCTTCGGTATTGATGATGCAAAAACCTCTATCTCCATAGACGACGCGCTGTGCATGATGGCCGGGAGGACGGACAAGAGCAAAAGATTTGTCGGTCTCCCCGCTTAATACCGCTTCGAACGCTCGGATCACACCTCCTGCTGCGATGAAGTGAGAAGGTGTGAGCAACTTTTTTGTGCTCGGATAGCAAAAGTGGACTCGGTCGATGTCTTTGGCGCTTGCTACCGATGGGTTGAAGAAGTGAATCCCCTCAATATCCTCTATGCCTTCTTCCAGCAGCTGATCTTGCGTGTAGAGGAGGCGCTCTTCTCTTTCCGGGTGGGTAGGGGAGATCGCCCAGTCAAAGGCGGGAAAAAGAATCAGACCAAGAGTATTATTTGCTTTCATCATTTTCCTCGTTTCTGCTCTTCAATTGAGTCAATGGCGCTTGCGTGATCAGTCCGGGCTTGATTTGTGCTTTTACCCGAATATTTCGATCGGCTCCATAGTATCCTTTGATCATATTGAAACTGCTTGCTTCGGTAATCTCGGCCTCTGCAATGTCTGATGCAAATCCCATGGCTTCACTTGCTTTGTGCACTTCTTGCAGTGCTCGATCTTTGGCGCGCTCCAGTCGATAGCTTTTGTCAATTTCTTCATAGACTCCCAACTCGGGAATAGAGAGAATTTTTCTGTCGGTGTCGGCAAGGAGGGTGATCTCCACCGTGGGTCTTGCAAGGGCGGCTCCGATCGCATTTGCTATTTCGAACGCGGGAGGAAGCTCGACGGGCAAGTTAAATTCCCTTTGGAGGTGTCCGCGGAGAGCCTCTGCGGGCCCACCTATCACGCCGAATGACTCCGGCTTGAGTGTTCTGTCGCTAAGGAGTTCTTTTATCGTGTAGACGGGGTTTTCGTGTATCTTTTGAAGTGCGGAGTCAACCGCGAACTTGATGGTCTTGCAGAATTGAGCGATGATTTTCTTAGCAAATGATTCCGCCGACATTTGAAGTGCTTGAGCCGCTTCTTCTATCGCCTCTGCGCTTTTTTGAGAGTGTTCGACTTTCATGTCACCCAGATAGACGAGAGCGTCGGTGGGAGTGAGATACTTTCCTCCAAAAACGATGGCGTGATCCATTCTTTTCGGACCGATTTTGAGTTCTCCGCCTTCGATGCGCACATAACTGTCCCCGCCTAGCCCGATGGATGTACTGTAAATGGCTCGCACCAGTGTTTTTCGACCGTCGATTTCAATTCCGGAAGGTTCAAACACGGGCACGCCATCGACAAGGAAAAAAAGGTCGGTCGTCGTTCCTCCAATGTCTAGAAGACAGCGATCTATATGATCCTGCGCAAGCAGTGCGCTCATTCCCATAAAGCTGGCTGCGGGGCCGGAGAGAATCGTCTCCACAGGCTTTGCGATGGCTCCGTCGAGGTCGATGGTGCCTCCGTCAGCCTTGAGAATATAGATAGGAGCATCAATTCCTTCGCGTTTGAGGGCGTTTCTTATGTTAATAGCAAAGTTTTGAAAAGTGGATGAGACGGCTGCGTTGAGATAGGATGTCTGCACTCTTCTCGGGAAACTCAATTTACCCGAAAGAGTATGTCCCATGGTGATATTTTGAAATGAGTCTTTTAGAAAATCGGCCGCTTGTTTTTCAAATGTAGGGTTTCTCGTTGAGAATTTGCTGATGAGCGCAACGGACTCAACCGAGTGATGGGAAAAGTCGTCTCGGATGCGCGCCAGCTCATCGGTCCCAGCGCTTGCAATCGGGATTCCTCTGTGGTCGACGCTGCCTGAGACATCTTCGACATGATCGCCAAGATCGTCAAATTCCCACGAAAGGCCGGGACCTCTCTGCAAAATGACACCGACTTTGGAAATCCTTTTTTCAACGATGGCATTTGTTGATATTGTGGTGCTGAGTTGAATCCGACTGATTTTTTCTTTATTTACATCTTGAAGGAGCTCTTTGATTGCGCCCCAAATACTGAGAAAGTAATCACTTCTATCTACAGGGCGCTTGACATGCTTGATGAGCCGGCCTTCGTCTATGGCAACTCCGTCAATATTTGTGCCGCCCATATCTATTCCGATAATCAAGGGTCACCTCCTATTCGGTCGAGAAGTCGTTTCATATATAAGGTATCATGAAAAGCGTGTGGAATGCGAAGTTGTCATGAAATGAAGCATATCGTTTGTGTATGAATCGGGTGATTGACGATCGGAAATGGGATGATCTGAAGAAAATATAGGGTATAATAAAAAAACAATTACGGCAATAGAAGGGCTGATCCATTAAACTGGGAGGGAGTTTTCTCTAATGTTCGGATAGAGAATACCTATAGACAGCAAAGTTCCGAAAGCCGGAGAGAAAGCGATGATCTGTTTTCGGATAGATAATGGCACCGAACTAGTGAATGATCGACTTTTGTGCCGGCTTGTCTGCGCAGAGGATGTGAGCTATAGTGAGATCGAAACCTCGATCAGTTTGCCATGGAGTCTCTGTCTCCGGCAATAAATGCTTGAGATTCTTCACCTGCCTTAAATCAGATAAAAAATCGTGCTTGCATGAAATGAGTCCTTGAGGTACAATGTCATGTGTCACTTCGGGGTGTAGCTCAGTTTGGTAGAGTGCTTGAATGGGGTTCAAGAGGCCGCAGGTTCGACTCCTGTCACTCCGACCAATATCAGTTGGTGTAGCTCAGCCGGTTAGAGTACCTGCTTGACATGCAGGGGGTCGGTGGTTCGAGTCCACTCACCAACACCA
>JAAYOV010000024.1 GCA_012520095.1 Tissierellia bacterium
CGCGCGCCTGTACAAATCTTGCCACTCCGAAACAGGCGATGGAGACATGGACTCAGTTCGGGATAGAGGTAGAGCGCTTTGGAAACGCCGGAAAAGAGGTCGGAAAAGTCTTTGCCGAGCTGGGATATGGTTCGATTCCGCTGGGTGGAGCCTATACCCCGCTTGACATCATCGGGGACTTCTTAAGAGGGATCACCAATACGGTTCTTGATCTTCGAAGACATCCTAAGAAGGTAAAAGCAGCCGCAGAAGCATTGTTTGAACCGCTGTTCAAATATTCAATGGCCTATAAGAAAATGGGCTTTGAATGGGTGATGATCCCGCTGCATCTCAATGAGTATCTCTCGCCGAAACTCTTCAATGAGTTCTACTGGCCGCTGCTCAGAAAGATGATTACCGAGCTCTATAGAGAGGGTATCCGCTCGAGAGTCTTCTTTGAAGGTCATCACGAGCCCCATCTGGAAACGATTCTCGATCTTCCCAAAGGATGGGGTGTGGCTTACTTTGAAAAGACGGATATCGTCAAAGCGAAGCAAGTTCTCAAAGACAACTGCTGTGTGGCCGGAGGCCTCCCGATCAGCTTGATCGTTAGCGGAACACCCGAAAGAATCGACGCCTATATCAAAGAGCTCTTTGAGCAGGTCAAGCCCGGAGGTGGCTTCATTCTTTCACCGAGCATCGGAAATGCTCCTGAAGGGACTTCGCTTGAAAATATTCGCGCGGTCATCGATGCAGTTGAAAAATACGGTTACTACTAATTAAGCGGCCTTGCCTGAGGCATAGTTGCTGAAAGAGTTTTTTGAAGAAGACGGATGAAAGTAAACGTAAAGACATGTGTACTTAAATCATGCGTGAAAAATCCATCCGTCTCTTTGAAACCGTAGACAGAGTAATTGAGCAGGTGAAGCATTTTCCTGAGGGCAACAGTTGACAAAAGTCATGTGCTATTGAAAAACTGTCGTTTTGAGACGAATTGTTGGAAGGAGTGGCTTCCTTGCTCAATTGCTTCTTGTTGGAAATGGAGAATTCTATGTGGTTAAAAAGGGGTATAGGCGAAGACAAACGGTGGTTCTATCCAATTACAGCTTTTACAACAGGTGTTATTATCACAGTAAACGCACTATGGACTATGTTTTACCCCTATATTCAAACTCATTTCGGGCTCGATACGACAGCAAGTATCGTTCTAGCCGCGACTTTTATGGGTATAGGGAGCATGATTTTAGGACCGCCCATTGCCGGTATTATTCTGGATAAATATGGACCTAAGATTAATTTTATATTGTCGGCAGCATTCTTGGCATGCGGTCATATTTTGATTGCTCAAATGCTGAAGTTGACCGACTGGTCGACGGCTATGTATTATTGGTATATCGGAAGTCTTTTTATTGGAATCGGCACAGGATTTTTCTCAGGTTCTCATACCGCGACGGTAGGAAAATGGTTCCCTGATAAGACGGGAACTGCAATGGGTTTGGCTGTTGCAGGTGCCGGAACAGGAACGATTATCTATTCTCCGCTGGTGGCGGCTTACATACGAGCAAACGGATTTAACAGCAATATTTTCCTCTTTTTTGCCGTTCTTTCTGCAGCGGTGATGCTATTCATTATGGTACCTTTTTGGAGATCGCCTGATCACAATTGGCTTCCGAAAAGTATGAAGGAAAAAATGCCGGCCGCAGGAGCGGCGCCTATTGGGAAAGATTACACATTTGAAGAAGCGACTAAAGACAAGCGCTTTTGGATCATGGGCGGATGTTTTTTGTGTGCGGCTTTTTCGCTGATGTTTTTCACACAAAATGTAACGCTGATCATCATCGAAGGACTTTCTTCAAACCTTTTAGCAGAGGAGATTTTAACGAAGGTTATCCCGCTGTTTTTGACGATTCAGGCAGCTTCAGGCCTTATCGGTAGATTTAGCTGGGGAGTCATCAGCGACAAACTGGGAGGACCGTGGAAGACGCTGTGGATTGTCTACTTTGTTCCTGCCGTTTTGATGGGAATGTTCTATCTCGGGTATAAATCCGTTATTTTAATCTACATCATCGGTTTTTTATTCTTCTTTTTCAGTGGAGGAGAGCCTGTCATCCACTATGCGATTGTGCCTTATGTCTTCGGACGCCGACATTTGGGCAAAATTATGAGTACTGTCAATGCGTTTTCAGTGGGGATAGGCGTCGCATCGGGTCCTTTTATCGGAGCCTATATTAAGGATATTACGGGTGGATACGTCCTTGCTCTCGTCCTGGCGATTGTTATTCGACTGAGCGGAACAGGACTTGCCATCTATGGCATGAAGGTGGATGAGAAAAAACGTCTCAAGGAACTTGTCGATTAATTCTGATCTACAATGTAGCGGGTGATTACATGAAAAAATTTATGGTCAGTTTTCCCGCTGAAGGCGTGGAAATACTTGTCGAAAAAAACACTTCGCTCCAGCAAGTTATTATTGAGCAGGGCCTTGACATGGAGTTCCCATGTGGAGGAGTTGGGGCCTGTAAGCGATGCCAAGTCAAAATTAAAAGCCCGGGAGAAAAAGATTTTCGGGTTCAGCTTGCATGCCAGACAAAGGTCGACAGGAATTTGATAGTGGAGATTCCCGGAAGGGAGAAGACGACTAAAATTCTTCTTGAAGGGATGGAGCGTGCAGTGAAACTTTCCCCGCTTATAAAAAGAGTACGTCATGAATTAATTCCACCTACGCTGGAAGACAATCAGGATGACTTTTCGCGCTTGCTCGGCAAGAAGAAGATGACGGCGAGTCTTAAACTTCTTCAAGAGCTTCCAATGTTTTTAAGGAAAAACAAATTCAAAGTGACTGCACTGGTGACAAAAGATGAGATTTTGGCACTGGAGCCTTTTGATGCCGTCGATACTTCTCTCGGTGTAGCTTTCGATATTGGAACGACCACTATTGCAGGGTATCTGATTAATCTGAAAACAGGTGAAGAGATCACCAGGTTTTCTGCTTTAAATCCCCAAACAAAATATGGGGCGGATCTGATTTCGAGAATTGTATACACTTCTGAAAATGAAGACGGACTGAAGAGGCTTAATGGAGAAGTCATTCACCAGATCAATCAGATGATTGACGACGCTACTGCTGAATATGGATATAGTGCGAAGGATGTCGTGATTATAACGGCTGCGGGCAATACTGCGATGCATCACCTCTTGTTGAATATCCCTCCGCGAAATCTTGCAGGATCTCCGTATGTTCCTGTTGTAAAGCAGGCTGTGATAGCCGATGCAAAAGAATTAGGGATACAGATTCACCCTTCAGGTAAACTGTATACTTTTCCTAATATTGCGGGATATGTGGGAGGTGATACAGTGGCCGCCTCGCTTTCCTGTGAGATGCATAAATCGAAAGATTTAACCCTTTTAATTGATATAGGGACAAATGGTGAAATCGTTCTCGGCACCAACAAGAAACTTCTCTCGTGTTCTGTCGCCGCCGGACCTGCTTTTGAAGGGGTTGAGATTGAATGCGGCATGCGCGGTGCACAAGGAGCGATTGATCATGCGTTCATTACTGAGGACGGATCATTTGCTTACAGTGTTATAGGCGATACTCAGCCTGAGGGGATAGCCGGCTCGGGAATTGTTGATGTTTTGGCGGTGCTTCTAGACATAGGTGTCATCGATAAAAACGGGAAAATCTTAAAACCTGACAGCATTAGGCATCCTATAGGAAAAAAAGTATCGCATCAAATCAAAGAAGTGAACGGGAAAATGGCCTTTGTCATTTTTGAACATCCTGTGGAGGGAGCGAAAGTCTATCTGACGCAGAAAGATGTCCGTGAGTTTCAATTGGCGAAAAGTGCTATTGCTTCAGGTGTGCAGATTCTCTTGGCTGAGTACCCCGCAAAGGTGGAGGACATTCAGACACTTTATATCGCCGGCGCGTTTGGAACATATCTCAATCATGAAAACGCCTGCAGAGTAGGAATGTTTCCGGAAGCGCTTCTCGGTCGAACAGTAAATCTTGGCAATGCTGCAGGTACGGGTGCCAGACTTGCACTTCTATCTAATAAAGAGTATGAAGAAAGTAAGAAAATCTCGGAAAAAATCATGTATATTGAACTGAGCTCGCATCCGGATTTCAATGAGACTTTTCTCAAAAATCTTGGATTTAAGGCTGAATAAACTCAGGTCACTTTTCACTTTGTTAGAGATCGTCAACTCAAGGCTATTTTGTAAAGGTGGTAAATATGATTATTATTGGAGAAAAACTGAACGGAGTAATCCCCGGCGTAGGCAAAGCGATTGAAGAAAAAGACGAGGCTTTTATTCGCGATCTTGCCATCAAACAGACGGAGGCCGGTGCAGATTATATCGATGTCTGTGCGGGTACAACACCTGATATTGAAGTGGAAACGCTCAAGTGGATGATGGAGATCGTTCAGGATGCGGTGGATACTCCACTGTGTATTGACAGTCCCAATCCGAATGTAATTTTAGAAGTCATGCCGTATGCAAGAAAACCGGGTCTTCTCAACTCAGTATCGGAAGAACACGGAAAGTGTGAAATTATATTCCCGGAGATAAAAGGAACCGACTGGAAAGTAGTCGCCCTGACTTGTGACAACAACGGCATTCCCACGGATGTCGAGACTCGCATCAATATCACCAAAATCATGGTCGAAAAGGCAAAGAAGTATGACATCGATGAGAGTCGTATCTTTATTGATCCATTGGTAATTGCTATTTCTACAGATAACCAGTCTCTGGTCAAGTTTGTAGAAGCGACAAAGGCCATCAAAGAACTGTATCCCAGAATTCACATCACGTCGGGGCTTAGCAATATTTCGTTCGGCATGCCTCTCAGAAGGATTATCAATCAGAACTTCATGACATTGGCGATGAATGCAGGCATGGACTCTGCCATCATGGATCCGCTCAATCGAGAAATGATGGGCACGCTACTGGCAACGAATATGCTCCTTGGAAAAGACCGCCACTGCCGAAAATTTACAATGGCATATCGAAAAGGTCGCATCGGTCCCGTCAAAAAATAACATGTGCCGCGGAGGAAGCAATGAGGCGGGCCGTTATCGCATGCGAGATGCTCAAAGACGAGCTGACAAAGGCAATGAAACTCGCGGGATCGGATCTTCCGATCGTTTGGATGGATACGAAGTATCACAACAATCCTTCATTGCTTCACGAAAAACTACAGGAGAAGATCGATGGTCTGGAGGGATATGAAGAGATCCTGCTTACATACGGAGCTTGTGGAAATGCAGTAATTAATCTGAAAGCGACGACAGCAAGGCTGGTCATTCCCAAGACAGAAGACTGTATATCGATGATTCTGAGTAGACCCGGCAAAACGTTTATTCGTTTGAAAAACACCTATTTTTTGACGAGGGCCTGGATCGATTCCGATGCCAACCTCTTAAAAGATTTCAAGCGAACGGTAGAAAAATACGGGAGAAAACGGGCAGAGAGACTCTTTAAAAAGATGCTTCACAGCTATGACAAACTGATGCTTATCGACACCGGCGCTTATAACATAGGGGAATATGTTGCTAAAGCGGAAGAAATAGCGAAATTGGCGGACATGAGCCTCTTTGTGGAAAAAGGAAGTATATGGATGTTGGAGAAGCTGATCTCGGGTCCATATGAAGAATTTTGCGTCGTTCCCAAAGGAGGGGTCGTCACATTTGATGACTTGGGATTCTCTTCGGAAAAACCGGCGATAATCCAGAAGATTTAAAGAAAGCGGGAATACATTGAAGAGTTGAACCACAGGAAGATATAAAAGAGGGAATCTCCCTCTTTTATTGATTCATGAAAGAGCAAGATCTGTGGGGAGTAGATCGGAGAAAGTGGTGAAATTGATGAATTAGCGAGAAAGTATCTTTCTCGAAACTATATGGTATACTCACTCTGAAGGAAGTTGAATACTCTAAAACGCGTGGAATGCTCAGTGAAAGGGGAGAGGACTTCATGAAAAAAGAAGTGGAGCAGGCATTCAGGTCTGCGCTGGAGCAATATGAGCAGCAGATTGAACGAACGACAGCTCGTTTTCCTGAGAGAAGAGATGTTTTCTATTCGACGAGTAAGGCGGAAGTAAAGCGCCTATATACACCTATCGATGTAGAAGAAATTGATCCGCTGGAAGACATAGGTCTTCCGGGCTCTTATCCCTTTACGCGAGGAGTCCAGCCAACTATGTATCGAGGCCGTCTGTGGACGATGCGAATGTATGCAGGATTTGCCACAGCGGAAGAGTCGAACAAGCGCTACAAGTTTTTGTTGCAACAGGGACAAAATGGACTGTCTGTCGCCTTTGATCTACCCACCCAGATCGGATATGACTCGGATCACGTGCTGGCTGAAGGTGAAGTGGGAAAGGTTGGGGTGGCGATTGACTCTCTTAAGGATATGGAAACGCTCTTTGACGGCATTCCGCTCGACAAAGTCTCGACTTCAATGACCATCAATGCACCGGCTTCCATCCTGCTTGCCATGTATATCGCCGTCGCGCAAAAACAGGGAGTTTCTAAAGATAAGCTGCGTGGAACGATCCAAAACGACATTCTCAAAGAGTATATTGCGCGGGGAACGTATATTTTTCCTACCGCCCCTTCTATGCGCCTGATTACTGATATCTTTGCCTATTGCTCCAAAGAAGTCCCGTCTTGGAATACGATCAGTATTTCCGGATACCATATTCGGGAAGCGGGCTCGACGGCTACTCAAGAAGTCGGTTTTACATTGGCAAATGGAATTGCGTATGTAGAAGCGGCTCTTGCGGCGGGACTTGACATCGACAGTTTTGCGCCGCGCCTGTCATTTTTCTTTAATGCACACAATGATCTTTTGGAAGAGGTGGCGAAATTCAGAGCGGCTCGTCGCCTGTGGGCGCGCATCATGAAGGAGCGATTCGGCGCCAAAAACCCCAAGAGTATGATGATGAAATTCCACACGCAGACAGGCGGAAGCACATTGACCGCGCAACAGACAGAAAACAATATTGTCAGAGTCGCTATACAAACACTGGCTGCTGTGCTTGGCGGTACACAAAGCCTGCATACCAACAGCAAGGACGAAGCCTTGGCGCTTCCCACAGAACAATCCGTTCAGACGGCTCTTCGCACGCAGCAGATTGTTGCGTATGAGTCCGGAATCGCCAATACAGTCGATCCCCTTGCGGGGAGTTACTATATAGAAGCGAAGACAAATCAAATTGAAGAAGAAGCAATGGATTATATCAGCCGAATTGATGATATGGGAGGCGCTCCACGAGCTATAGACGCCGGTTTCATTCAGCGCGAAATAATGGATGCGGCGTACCAATATCAGCTCGACATTGAAAAAGGAGACAATATTGTCGTCGGCGTCAACAAGTATCAAGTCAAAGAACCTTCTCCTTCGGGTCTTCTGCGCGTAGATCTTTCAGTCGGAGATAAACAGAAAGAGCAGTTGAAGGCGCTGCGTGCAGAGCGCGACAACCAGGCGGTAGAAAGAGCTCTTGAAAAACTTCGCGCAGTTTGCCGGAGCGATGAAAATGTGATGCCCGTCATTATTGAAGCGGTGAAAACGTACGCTACACTTGGTGAAATCACCGATGTCATGCGTGATGTGTTCGGAGAATACCGACAATCAGTTATTATTTAGGAGGAATTGTGCAGAGACCGATTCGCGTATTAGTGGCAAAACCCGGATTAGACGGACATGATCGGGGAGCCAAGGTGATTGCTCGCGCTTTTCGCGACGCTGGGATGGAAGTCATCTATACAGGCCTGCGCCAAACGCCTGAGCAAATCGTAGCGGCTGCGATACAAGAAGATGTAGAAGTCGTTGCCGTGAGTATCCTCTCCGGCGCTCATTCCACGCTTCTTCCTCGCATAAAAGAACTTTTAAAAGAAGAAAATGCAGATGACATGCTCTTTGTAGCCGGCGGTGTCATACCTGATGACGACATAGCGTTTCTTAAAGAAAAGGGAGTGGCTGCCGTGTTTACGCCGGGGACGCCGACGACTCTGGCTGTCGAGTTTATCCGAGAGCATGTAAAGAGATAGATGATGGATAGAGGAAAGAGGTGGAGAGAGCGACGGCGAATCGCAAAGATGATTACAGCGGTTGAAAATGCGCTTCCCGGCCATGAGCAGATCCTTCAAGAGATCTATAAAAAAACGGGGAATGCTTATGTGATCGGGATTACAGGTCCGCCCGGAGCCGGGAAAAGCTCTCTCACCGACGCGCTCGCCCGAGGATATATTGAAAAGGGATTGCGCGTGGGTGTTATTGCTATCGACCCGACCAGTCCTTTTAGCGGCGGAAGTATTCTTGGCGATCGCATTCGAATGAATGAGTTGAGTACGCATCCGCAGATGTTTATTCGCTCGATGGGCACCCGCGGGCAGCTCGGAGGACTTTCGGCAGCCACGCATTCAGCCGTAATGATTTTGGATGCTTGCGGAGCAGACGTTCTTTTTATTGAAACGGTCGGTGTCGGTCAAAGCGAAATAGAGATTGTGAAATTGGCAGATACTGTTCTCATGGTCATGGTCCCCGGACTTGGGGATGATATTCAGGCGATGAAGGCGGGCATAATGGAAATTGGAGATGTCTTTGCCGTCAATAAAAAAGATCTTCCGGGAGCGGACAAGACGAAGATTGAGCTGGAGGCGATGCTCAGCTTTCTTCCCCCAAGAGAGTGGAGACCGCCTGTTTGCATGGTGAGTGCCATGTATAAGGAAGGATTGGAGGAGCTTGAAGTAGCTATTTCTGAACATAGGAAGTTTCAAGCTGATCATGGTCGGTTGGAACAGCGTAGAATGAGAAATGCCCAGGAGGCGCTCCTGGCTATTTTGCGTGACAAGATGGTTTTGCGCGTCAAATCGGACGATCGATATGAGGAGCTCTTACAAAGAATGATGGAGAAGACGATCGATCCCTATGAGGCGGCGAGGCAACTTATGGAAGGGTTGGACTCCTGTTCTGAGGATTAATAAATCTCAAACAGGTGAATGAAAGATGTATAGAGGCGCCTTATGAGACTGGCCGGTGTGAATTATCCCTCTCGACTGGCTTTGGGACCGATGGCCGGTTATACAGATGCGGGGTTTCGCAGACTGGCCAGGGAGATGGGACTGGAACTTGCTTTTACAGAGATGATTTCTGCAAAGGCGGTCGTCTATGAAAATGAAAAGACATTTACTTATGCGGTGAGTCACGAAAGTGATCATCCTCTTGGTTTACAGCTATTTGGAAGTGAGCCTCATATCATGGCGGAAGCGGCAAAGATACTGGCAGAGCGCTATCCCTATGAGATTCTTGATATCAATGCGGGTTGTCCGGCTCGTAAAATCATGAGAAATCGAGAGGGAAGCGCATTGTTGAGAAGACCCTCCTTGCTGTTTGACATCGTCTCGGCGGTGAAAAAGGCTGTTGCCAAGCCGGTCAGTGTAAAAATGCGAATTGGGACGACGAAAAACACGATCAATGCAGTTGAAGCTGCCAGGGCGTGTGAGGCGGCGGGGGCGTCGTTCATCACGGTTCACGGCAGAACCGCCGATCAATTATATACGGGAAGGGCTGACTGGGATCAAATTGTCAAAGTGAAGCAGAGCGTCTCCATTCCGGTGATCGGAAGCGGAGATATCTTCACTCTTGAAGATGCCGTTGAGAAGATGGATCGCTATAAGGTTGATGGCGTGATGGTTGCTAGAGGCGTGATCGGCAATCCTTTTCTTATCCGCGATATTGTTAATTGGTTTGCCCACGGAAAGGGCCCAAAGCCCGTATCTTTGGAAGAAAGGGTAAAGACGGCAAAGAAGCACTTCGACTATATTGCAGAAGACAAGGGAGAGTACCGTGCCTTATTGGAGTTTCGCTCTCACGCCGGACGTTACTTCAGCGGAATAAGAGGCAGCAGTGTTCTTCGTGCAAAACTCAGCAGCACAGAATCAAAAGAGGAGCTTTTTGCTCTAATGGAAGATCTTTTTAAAGGATAAGATGAATGCGCAACAAAATGGTTGCATAGACTTTTTTAAGAAACGAAAAGACTTTTCAAATGCGTGAATATGAGGGTCTGCCTCTCGTTGTTCTTGACAATTGTGTCAATGATCGATAGAATGATTGCATTCTATAGGGAGAGGGCGAGGATCATCATGGATATGAAGGGAATTATCCTGACGCGCTCGGGATTGGAAAAAGCTGAAAAGGAGCTCGAATTCCTGCGCGTCGTTAAGAAAAAAGAGATAGCTGAACGTATTAAAGAAGCAAGACTTTTCGGTGATCTTACCGAGAATGCGGAATATGACGAAGCAAAGAATGCTCAGGCGGAAAATGAGTTTCAGATAGAGAAACTGGAGCGTATCATAAAATTTGCGACTCTCGTCGATGACGATGATATTCCGGATGACACCGTTTATATAGGTACAAAAGTAGTTGTCATTGATGA
This sequence comes from Tissierellia bacterium, assembly GCA_012520095.1. Taxonomy (GTDB): domain Bacteria; phylum Bacillota; class Clostridia; order Peptostreptococcales; family Acidaminobacteraceae; genus DUVM01. The sequence continues at coordinate 10,421 of JAAYOV010000024.1, forward strand.
AAACACCGAAGAAACTCTGACTTTTGAAGTAGTCGGAGCTCTCGAAGCCGATCCGTTTGCACACAAAATATCCAACTCATCTCCACTCGGAGCCGGTTTGATCGGAAAGACAGTTGGAGATGTGGCGGAAATCGAGACGCCTGCCGGAAAAGTCCGATACAGGATCATGGAGATTTCCAGAAAGGGGCAGTAAATGACACAAGAGGTAACCGATCTCAGACAGATCCGCATCGACAAGCTCAACGAATTGATGGCAGCAGGCAAAAATCCTTATGTCATCGACAAGTATCCAAGAGACTCTTTTGCAAAAGACATTCTGGAGAACTTTGAAGAATATGAGGGCAAGCAGGTGGCCATTGCCGGCCGCCTGATGTTAAAGCGCAACATGGGCAAGACGTCGTTCATTAATGTCATGGATTCCACAGGAGATATCCAGGTTTATGTGCGCCAGGATCAGGTGGGAGAGGAACCTTTTGCAGATTTTCTTACCTTTGATCGCGGAGACATTATCGGTGTAACGGGCGATGTTTTTCGTACGAAAAAAGGAGAGCGCTCCATCAAGGCTCATGAAGTCGTGCTGTTGGCAAAATGTCTTCAGACGCTTCCGGAAAAATATCATGGCCTGAAGGATACGGATCTTCGCTATCGACAGAGGTATGTCGATCTGATCATCAACAGTGAAATTAAAGAAGTTTTCTTCAAAAGAAATGTGATCCTGAGAGGTATCCGTCGATTTATGGATGATCTGGGCTATCTTGAAGTAGAGACGCCGATCCTGCAGACGGTTGCCGGGGGCGCTGCGGCCAGACCATTTCTGACCTATCACAATGCACTCAACCTTGATATGCAGCTTCGCATTGCCAATGAACTTTTCCTCAAGCGCCTGATCGTCGGAGGATTCGACAAAGTGTATGAGATGGGGAAGATGTTCAGAAACGAAGGAATTTCGATCAGACACAACCCCGAATACACAATGATTGAGCTCTATGCTGCTCATCATAATTATGAAGATATGATGGAACTCCTGGAGACGCTGGTGGAAACACTTGCGCTTGAGCTCTACGGAACGACCGTCGTGACGTATCAGGACAGAGAGATCGATGTCAAAGTGCCGTGGAAGCGCATTTCGATGAACGATCTGGTCATCGAAAAGACAGGAGTTGACTTTTTCAGCTACGACTCTCTGGAGGAGGCGAAGAAAGTAGCCAAGAGCCTGGAGTTGGATGTGGAAGACTTTATGACAGAAGGCCATCTGGTCAATCTTGCGTTTGAGGAATTCTGTGAAGAGGATCTCATTCAACCGACGTTCGTACTCCATCATCCGGTAGA
>JAAYOV010000025.1 GCA_012520095.1 Tissierellia bacterium
ATAAACCACCTCTAAAATTTCTCTTACTTTTTCATATATCTTCATTTGTTTGGAATATGCATATAGTTTATTCAAATCCTTATTTCTATCACGAATATATTTATTTATGGTTTTAGAAAACAATTCCGTTTCTATTTCATTTCTATCTTTAATAAGGTCACAAACAGTTCTTTCCAAATCGTAGACTTTTACAGTATTTCCAAAAATAGTTTCACGTTCTGTAACGCCCAAATTATAAATTGATTTTGTTACATAGTGAACCCTTACATCTCCGGCTATGCGGTGAGGATTATATCCTTTATACACTGTAATTTCGATTTCCCCCGGGATTATGTCAGTAAATTGGTGGAGGTACAGAGCGGATACATAGGAAAAAACAGCAACTTTATACCTTTTATGAAAAAAATAATATTCATCATAATCTCCGTCGGGGAGAATGTATATTCCTCTATCTGCTCTAATAATCTCCCCTTTTTCAACCATTCGTGTCAGATATATCGTAGGAATATCAGAGTCATTTACTTCCTTGCTTGTAATAATACCGCTTCTTTTTTTCATTTTTTCTTTTATTTGTTTTGCATAATCCATGGCATTCCCTCTCTCTTGTTGCATTTGTGCTTACATCATACCTAATAGTTAGCACGAATACAACAGATGATTACGTATCACAAGGGATAAAAATAGCCGTAGATTTTCAAAAACTACGGCGTTTACTGTCTGTAAATTGAGGTTATTTGAGGAATATGCTGCCTATCTGATGCCTCTAAACGTTGATTTTATCAGATTTCTAAAAAAGTCCTGTATCGCCACTCGCACCATCGGGAAGCAGTTAGATTTGACTGCTTCCCTTTTTTTATCCTTATTTTTCAGGCTGTTGTCAACTAATTTAATGGACTAAATCCTGTAAGGACACTCGCCTACTGTTTGCGAGTAAAGGGAACCGTAGACATATATTTCCGCTTAGTAAGCCGGACCTTAACAAGTGTACTGTCTGATTTGAGTTGGTAAAAACACAATGTTCGGATGTTCATTTCCGGAGATCCGTTTATCTTGATAACCCGGAGTTTGACAGTTTTTCATCGATCATAGCAAAAGTTGATTCATATAATTCACGCGGTATTGGCTGAGGTGGAATACAAGACTCATACATCTTGCGCAATTCTTCTGAATCTCCGTAGATTTTCTTGACTTCCTCATATGCAAAAGTATTGGCGTCCATTTCATACGGTTGACCGAGGTACAAATTGGTAAAATATTCCTCGTCTCCATCTAATTTGCATTCAAGATATTTTCCGTTCACCAGCTTATAACAAGTCCCATCATACATAATGGTGTATTGAATGCTGTGATTGATCTCATCGCTAAATTGTTCGGGGTTAAGATACTGCGAGGCGTGTCTCAGTTCGTGGAAAAGATAGAATGCTTTTTTATATTCCGCAACATCACTTAAATACGGCGCATTTATAAAAACTGTTTTCGTTTCAAAATTGAACATTCCGTTTGCGGTTTCGTATCCGGATGGCATATTAAAAGATATTTTCAAATGTAAACGGTTGTCTTTGCAGTATTTATCAAAATACATCTTATAATCAAACATTTCAGTCCGCTCCTCAAATTCCGGCTTGTTAAACAAGTCCGCATTCGCTCAAAAGTTCGTGCATCCTATTTTCAATTGTGCCATCAACACGAAACAGCTCTACATATTCCTTAAATAAGTGAGCCATTTCTTTGGGTGTCGCTCCATATACGTTAAGAATAGCGACGTTCATATCATGCTGCCTATACATAGACAAATAGCGCTCAATGCCATAGCTCATGATAAGCCAATCCGTGAACGCTCCCGCAGTAGGGTATGTTATTGAGCAATCTTCGGAAAAGAATATTTCATCGTCCAACAGTTCGTCAACAGGAATATAATGGCCGGACTTTAGATAATAGGCGCACCAATCGATGTTGTGTATTCCCCACCACTTGCGGTCAAAGTACATGGCGAGGCCTTCTCGAATCGCCGCGCTGTCGGGCCTGTTTATTAGATGGCTGATTATATGCACATCTTCGTGAAAACCGATGCACTGCAGTTCGGCGTTGTAAACCGCATAAATTTTGTCCGGGGGAGATGCGAAGCCGCTGCAGGGTTCGTTGTCGCCGTATATTCGGCCGACCTCCCCCGGTGAATCGCAGAGAAAATATTGAATTTTATAGTCAGGGTTTACTCCCAAAACAGAAGTTATGTATGTATAACAGGCTTCTTGATGTGCCGCTATAGATTCAACATCTTCTTCGGCTTTGGTTCCGGGAGAATAGTGGAAGATATAATGTTCGCTCATATATTGTTGCATGCAGGATCTCTCTTAGGGTCACAAAGTTTATGAAGTTCAGATACATGCGACTATTTTACCATGTCAAGTTCAAAATATCCGTTTATTTAAAATGAGGCCGAAAGCACTGTATCGCCTCTTCTGAAAGAAAAAGCTCCCATTTCGAGTTGGGAGCTATGACTTTATGCCCACGGATCTTCTTCTTTCGGCTTTCGAATGTCTGAGAGAATTCCGGCAAATTCCCACAGGAACCACTCCTCTCCTTTTTGTCTCAATGTGATATACCTCGGGCTGTCTGCGCCTTTTGTTATCACCTGTACTCTTGCATAGCCGGGGTCGTCATACGTGTATGGATTCTCTTTTACCTCGATGGTGAAGGGTTCGGTGGGAGTGTAATTGTTTTCAGGAGTGGCGCCGTTGAAATATGCCTTTGCGAGATAGTCTCCTTTACTCATCATGCGATCACGCACGAATTGTCTGTCCATAGGGCTCATTTTTTGAGGACCTTTTAGAGCATCGATCATTTGATAACACTCTTCCCGATTGTCTTTCCAAGATGTGAGGGCGACTATCAATAACGCTGCAACCTTAAATGGCGAGTCAAAGCCAAATGTCGGCATGGATCGGAAGTCGGCTTCGGTCTTTGGTAGTTCGGGAAATTGAAATTGCATACTTGCCTCCTGTTCATTGTGTCTAGAAACGTTTCCTTTAGTGATCAAGAGATTCTCTTGAAAACGCAACTTATTGGACAACGGTTCATATTATTATATGTTTTTTTCTTTCATTCTCCAATACGCGAAGGGGTATTAATTGTGTCGAATTTTTGTATGAAAAAAGGACATCTTCCCCAAAATGGGGTCGATGTCCTTCTGTGCAAATCAGATGTCGATATCCAGAAGATAGGAGCTGAGTCCTTTTCCGTGTTTATCGAGCGACAGAGAGCGGGTGACGCCTCCTCCGAGAGCATCGTACATGACGAAGTTCAATGCGCCCAGCTGTGGGAGTTCGTAGCGGACGACCTCGCCTTTTACGATGTCCTTGAACCATTCTTTGACGACTTCCGGAGTAACTTTTTCTTTTAGAAGCTCAAAGTCTTTGATGTCGTAAGCAATCAGAGAGAGGTTCGAGATGTTTCCTTTATCTCCTGTCCTTGAATGAGCAATTTCCCAAAGTTTCATATCTACACCTCTTTTATAACGACGTGGGGAGTGACATCTTTGCGATCGATGAGGATCGAAGCGACGGAGACAATCTCCTGAACGCTCTTGACGGCGCCGCATCCGCCGGCAGGGCCGTTGGTATAGAGGGCTTCTACTTCTTCTGCGATGCGAGAGGCACTCGTTCTGTCTTTGGTTCTTCCGGCTACGCGGAGTCGATACTCGGGTGCGGAGGGAACGGGTGCGCGTTCGCTGTTCCAGTAGATGCTGTCATGGCCCAAGATATCCACTTTGAGCTCGTCGATGGCAATGCCGCGCAGCTCAAGGCGTTTGAGAACGATGTCTGCGGCAAGTCTTGCTCTCTCGTAAGCTCCGGGTCCTCCGTAGGACATATAACCTTCGCCGATGAAGCAGTCGAGATAGCCGATAGAGACTTTCAGCGTGTCGGGACGCTCGCGGCCGGTAGCTCCTCCGACTTGCACGACATCTTTAGATGTCTCTTCAAATGTGGTCTTTGAGAAGTCGGCGATGACATCGGGAGTGATGTAGGAGGAAGGGTCGTGAATCTCATACAGCAGTTGTTCGGTGCATGTGTGTACATCGACAACACCGCCTGAACCTTCTACCTTCGTGATGAAGAAGGAGCCGTCTTCAGACACTTCTGCTATCGGAAATCCGAGTCTTTCGGGATGCGGCACATCTTTTTTGCCGGGTTCGGAGTAGTATCCGCCGGTTACCTGGGCGCCACATTCGAGGAGGTGGCCGAGTTGCGTGCCTTTTCCGAGTCGGTCCCAATCATCCATTTCCCATCCGAATTCGTAGATGATCGGAGCCATAAAAATGGCGGGATCAGCCACGCGGCCGGTGATGACGACGTCTGCACCCTGTCTGAGGGCTTCTACGATTCCTTCAGAACCCATGTAGACATTGGCGGAGACGATTCCTTCCAGTTCTTTAAGGGGGGCCTTTGTTTCCCAGACGATGGTGTCATCGTATTTGTCGAGAATGTCGGCGACATCGTCTCCGGTCACGGCGGCGATTTTAAGCCCTGTGATTCCGTAAGCTTCTGCGATCTGAACACATACTTCAGCTGCGCGCTCGGGATTTGCCGCTCCCATGTTTGTGATGACTTTTATACCTTTTTCCTTGGCGAGGGGCAGTACTTTTTCCATGCGGTACTCAAGAAGCCCGTTGTAGCCCTTGGAAGGATCTTTTAATTTTGCCTGTTGAGCAATGGCGATGGTTCGTTCGGCAAGACACTCAAAACTGATGTAGTCGATATTGCCTTTTTCCATGGCTTCCAGTGCAGGCTCAAGGCGATCTCCGGCGTAACCGGCGCCTGTTGCAATGCGAATTGTTTTCAAGATAGACTCCTTTTCTTATACGTGAATCGCGCCAATGAGAAGTGAAACGACCAGCATGACGATAGTGACAAGGAATGCCCAGGGAATCGTCTTCTTTTGGTGCTCTCCGAAGTCTACGCCCGAAAGACCGATAAGCAGGAATGTGGAAGCGGTCAGCGGGGAGACGGGGAAGCCTGTGGTCATCTGACCGAGAATGGCTGCGCGTGCGACGTTTACGCCTTCGACGCCGAAGCCTTCAGCGGTGCTTGCAAGAACAGGCAGAACTCCGAAGTAGAATGAATCGGGATCAAAGAGGAGAGAAGCGGGCATGGCGATGACGCCTGTGATGACGGGGAAGAATTTGCCGGCTTGCTGAGGAATGATCGAGACGAGTGCTTCTGTCATGGCATTGATCATGCCGGTGCCCTTCATAATGCCGGTGAAACAGCCGGCGGCAAACAGGACGGATGCCATCATAAGGGCTGATTTGGCGTGTGCGTCCACTCGAGCTTTCTGGTCGCTGACATTAGGATAGTTGATGACAGTAGCAAGTACAAAGAAAACCATAAATACGACAGCCGGTGCAAATCCGGAGAAGAGCAGAGAAAGGATGGCGCCGATGATCAGTGCGATATTGACGGGGAAAAGATGGGGGCGCAGAAGCGCTTTTTCTTCATCGCTCAGCTCGGCTTCTTTGTATTCAACGACGGCGACTCCGGCGTGAGTGAGGGCGCGCTTCTCTTGTCGTCCAAGAAGGAAGGCGATGGCCAGGACGACCACAAGACCGACGAGGACGGGGATCAGAACCGGCATAAAGAGCTCTGTGACATCATAGCCGATGGCAGAGGCGGCTCGAATGGTGGGTCCACCCCAGGGAAGGATATTCATCGTTCCTGCGGAGAGAGCTACGACGGTCGCAAGGGTTGTGCGCTTCATACCGAGTGCATCATAGAGTGGCACAAGCGGTGGGACACAGATGAGGAAGGTGACTGCGCCTGAACCGTCAAGGTGAATAAACATGGCTAGAAGAGCAGTGAGTACGGTGACCTTGACAGGGTCGGATCCCATGCGGGATATGATTCCGCTGATAATGGGGCGGAAAGTTCCTGCATCAGTAAGTATTCCAAAAAAGAGGATGGAAAAGATGAACATGACGCCGGTTGCAGCAACGGAGCCGATACCGGCGGGACCGGTAATCATCTTTCCAAGAGATTTAAAGTTGGCAAGGAAGTCTACCACACCCGGTGCGGCTTCAGGGTCGGTGACGAAGAAAAAGGATGCCAAAATACCGAAGATCACCGGAGTTGCGATCAGGGCAACGACCGGAGAGGCCTTCTTGGTCATGACTAATAGGAGCATGACCACTACACAGAGAAAACCGAGTAAAGCTAACATAATACCTCCTAATACTGACGAGTATGTACGATCACTAAATAATGTAGCAAAGTTGATGCCAAAAAATTAAAATAAAGAGAATCCTGTAAAATCACTCATTTTTCAAGGAGTGCAGGATTCTTTCTTGTGTAAGAGATAAAGAGGAGGCGCTTAATATTCTGAAATTCAAGAATAAACTTCTGAAATTCCGGAATTATTCTTTTAGTTTGACATATAAAGTCGCGAGAGATATTCCCAATTCCTCTGCCGCGCGTTTTTTCGCTTCTAAACTATTGCCGAGAGTTTTTAAGAGCGATTCAATTTCGTTTTTTTCAAAAGCCCTTACTCGCTCGGCTAAAGTGGTGCCTTTTAGAGAAGAAGTGGTTTTGATTAAGTAATCCGGAAGGTTGGCGATTGTAATTTTTCCTGTTTCGCTGATATAGGCGCAGAATTCCAAAACATTTCTGAGCTCTCGGACGTTCCCCGGCCAGCGGTGTCCTTTCAACACCTCGATAGCTTCTGAATCGATCGTTATCGGACGCTTGATTGACTGGGAAATATCTGAGAGGATCGATTCGCAGAGGGGGGCGATATCTTCAGGCCTTTCCCTTAGAGGCGGTATGCGCACCGGCAAAGCGCTCAATCGATAATAGAGATCTTGGCGAAACTTTCCTGCTTCTATGTATTCTTGAAGATTTGCGTTTGAGGCACAGATGATGCGCACGTCGACATCGATTTCTTCGATGCCGCCCACTGGTCGAAATCGTTTTTCCTGAAGCACGCGAAGGAGCTTGGATTGGAGGGATACGTCCATCTCGGAGATCTCATCGAGAAAGAGGGTGCCGCCTTGGGCTGCTTCAAACAGACCGATTTTTCCTCCTGCTTTCGCTCCTGTAAAGGCACCTTCTACATATCCGAAAAGCTCGGATTCAAGCATCGTCTCTTGGAAGTTGGCGCAGTTGATGGCAACAAACA
>JAAYOV010000003.1 GCA_012520095.1 Tissierellia bacterium
CCCACTGCATCCAACAGCAGAAGCATACTCTCGCCTTCAATATACTTAAAGCACATATTGACATTTCCCGGATGACGTTTCGTTGGATGACCGTTGAAATAGGACTCCGGAATCTGCATCAGCCCTTCTTTTAATCGTTCGCGAAGAGCCGTCAATCTTTCCACATGCTCCTCCAGATGGGCTCCCGCCAATCTTGCCGCTTCGCCGAAAGCGACAATGCCGGGTACATTTTCCGTCCCCGCTCTTTTTCGTCTTTCCTGGGCGCCTCCGTGGATGAAGGGGACCGTGCGAACGCCTCGTCGAATAAACAGAGCGCCCACCCCCTTGGGGCCGTAAATTTTATGAGCCGACATGCTCATCATGTCGATAGATGAAGAAGCCATATCCAACGAAACGTTGCCAAGCGCCTGCACTCCGTCGGTGTGGAAGAGAATCCCATGTTTTTTTGCAATGGCTCCAACCTCCTCCACCGGCATGATCGTGCCGATCTCATTGTTGACATACATGACAGAGATGAGAATCGTGTCGTCGCGGATGGCATTTTCCAGCTCTTTCAAATCGATGAGCCCATACCGGTCAACCGGAAGATATGTCACATCATAGCCTTCTTTCTCGGCTGCTCCCATGGTATGCAAGATGGCATGATGCTCAATGGAAGTCGTGATGATGTGCTTTCCGGGCTTTGTCTTTTTTGCAATGTGAACCGCCCAGTTGTCCGCCTCCGTCCCCGAAGAAGTGAAATAGATTTCCGAGGGATCCGCTCCGATCAACGAAGCCAAATGCCCTCTTGCTTCTTCCATGCAGACCTTTGCCCTCTGACCTACTTCATAGATGCTCGAAGGATTTCCATAAAGATCCCTTAAAGTTTGAGTCATCTTCTCCAAGACTTCCGGTTTGATAGGGGTTGTGGCAGAGTGATCCATGTATACCGTTCTCATTCATTTTCCTTTCGATTTGGAATATTGCCCGCGAGCAGATCCGCCAAAGTAATGCGACTCATCAGATCGGACGCAACGAGATCAATTTGCTCCCACAAGGGCTTTGTCAGGCAGCTCTCCATTCTGGGACATTCATCCTCGCAGCTCTGCCCTGCACACGAGAGAACGGAGGGCTCTCCTTCTAAAGCACTGACGACTTCCCGGACGGTGATCTCCTCGGGCCTTCTTGCAAGAGAATAGCCTCCTTGGGCGCCTCTGGAAGATTCAACCAATCCTGCCGATTTAAGCTGCGCAAAAAGATGCTCCATATACCTTAGAGGAAGATCCTGATTGGAAGCAATCGTCCGAAGCGAAAGCTTTGTCTCCTCTGCGCTCATCGCCAATTCACACATAGCGCGAAGGCCGTATCGCCCTCTGGATGATATGTTCATTTCATTTCCTACCTTTTTGATGTAGATTGCATTCTCAGTATATCATTGTCTATCCTTCTGTCAACACAATCTTAATTTTGAATTATTAAGGCAAAGTCATGATATAATTACCATGTATATTAATTTAGGAGGGAGACTTTGATGACAAATTCAATCGACTGGAAAAATCTCGGTTTTGGCTACATCAAGACAAAGGGTATGTTTGTAGCCAACTGGAAAGACGGAAAATGGGATGAAGGAAGCATTGTCGAAGACGATTTCCTCAACATCCACGTCTCCTCTACATCTCTTCACTACGGACAGCAGTGTTTTGAGGGGATGAAGGCATATAGAGCCAAAGACGGAAGACTCCTGCTCTTTCGTCCCAGAGACAATGCACAGCGCATGAGCCAAAGTGCCGAACGGATCTTAATGCCGGCCATTCCTGAAGAACTCTTTGTACGAGGCGTCGAAGAAGCCGTTGTGTTCAACGAGGAATTTGTACCTCCGTATGGCACAGGAGGCACGCTCTATATTCGCCCCATGATGATCGGCACGGGCGCCAATTTAGGTGTAAAAGCGGCTCCCGAGTATATTTTTGCGGTATTTGTCAGCCCGGTCGGCGCCTACTTTAAAGGAGGCATGACTCCGATTGACATCGTCACCACTGAATATGACCGCGCAGCGCCTATGGGTACAGGAGCGGCAAAAGTCGGAGGCAACTACGCCGCCAGCCTCTATGCGCACCACCTCGCTGCAAAGGAAGGCTATGCGGACTGCGTCTATCTCGATCCCAAAACACACACAAAAATTGAAGAAGTAGGCGCCGCAAATTTCTTTGCCATCACAAAAGACGGTGCTTTTATCACACCGGATTCACCTTCTATCCTCGGCAGTATCACCAAGTACTCACTCCTTGAGCTTGCAAGGCATCTCGGAATGGAAGCAATAGAAGGCGATGTCTTTATCGACAAACTCGATGAGTATGCCGAGGCAGGAGCTTGTGGAACGGCCGCCGTCATCTCGCCTATCGGATCTCTCACACATAATGGAAAGAAGCATGTATTCTTTTCAGAGACAGAAGTCGGGCCTGTCACGAAGAAACTGTATGACGAACTGACCGGCATTCAACTTGGCGACCGAGAGGATCCGTTCGGCTGGGTGCATGTAATCAAATAAATATAAAAAAACACATTAAAAATCACAGTTCTCTTGACAAGAGAGCTGTGATTTCATTTTTCTTGCCATGACTCCTTTTTCATTGCGTGCATACACTCTTGTATTTTCTAATCATTCTTGTTCTAATCTCCCAAGACGAGTCACAGGAAGCTCAATATGAGAAAGAATCTCTTCATCAGAAACACTTGCAAGCACGACGCACGCAGGCCCTGCAGACTCACATGCCCAATCGGGCAAATCCACATCCGGAAGGAAGCGAAGTCCCGACGTCCTTGCCATTTCTTCCGCTTCATAGATACATCCCTTCGATCCCACGGGCAGTATCTCATTGACTCCTTCCAAAGAAACCAGCTCGCGTATGAGAGTAAGTGGCACAATGTCGCGCCGCTCTTCCATGACAGCATCTCCCACTTTGGGAAGCCCCAATGCGCAGACGACAGAACCGGCCGGAGAAACAGAAGGAGTAAAATCATCTCCCACCGATCCGATAACGGTAATGCCCGTTCCGGTCTGGATCGTCGCAATATTCTCCTCTGTGCTTCCATTTAAAATCATCGAGGAATCGATCCCGATCTCCTCAAGGGCCATCGCAACGCCTCTACTGACTCCCTGCCCGGTGGGCATCCACTCATTGGCCAAAGTCAACACGACAATGTCAGGCCCGGCGCCCTGTGCTAAGAGCTCCATGAGGGGCACTCTGCATAAAAAATACCCCACGACTTCTTCTGAGACGTGTACGACATCTCCCTCTTTTGCCCCGATTGCGCCGATCGAATCACAGGCCAGTAGAAATTTCTTCCCCTCAACCTCAAAAAGAGTCAAATCGCGAAAACGAGTGACTTTCATCTCAGTCTCTTTCCAATTGCCTCATAGAGACCGGCAGCAAGGAGAATATTTGCAAGCGCTGCCAAGCTTAACGGTAAAATTAGCATATAAAACAAGAACATTAGCGTCGGCGTCATCGACATAACATAAGCGATCCAGGAAGCGAGGAACAATGTTACGGGTCCGTTAAACATATAAGCAACGATTACGGCGACTATTTTTTGCTTTGTATATAGAAAACCGAAAGATGCACAGGCTATCCCCATAAATATCATGACGACCATATGCGACTGAATCCCCTGTGGAAAGCCATGGATGATGGCCGTCATCAGGTGTCCGATTGCTCCTATCACCGCACCGAGCATCGGTGAAAGATATAAAGCACCGAAGAAACCCGGCAGGGAATCAAAGGCAATCGTCGAACCAATTCCCGGCATTGGCAGAGAAATATAGCTGCCCAATACACTGATTCCAATTAAGAGTCCGCTGATAGCCAGTTTTGCCGGCGAAAGTTTTGATTTATCCATCGATTATGCCTCCCGTTAAATCTCTGAATTTCCATTGACCGTCATCGTTAAAAAGTAACCCTCTGTGTCCGCAGGGAAACGGTTCAACCATCTCTTTTTGCATCCAAAAGTTCATCAAAGAGTGAATTACCCCGCTGTGAGTGATGAGCGTGTATTGGCCTTCCTCAAGCTCTTGGGCAAATTCTCTCACTCGCCTATGAAATTCGAAATAGCTCTCTCCTTGAGGGAAAGTAAAACTCTCCGGCTCACGCATCCAATCTTGTACATCTTGAGAAAATGCTTCTTCCAACTCTGAAAAAGTATGACCTTCAAAGACTCCCATGTCAATTTCACGAATCCTGGAATCGACTCTCAACGGCACGTCGTGCGCTTCAGCCATGGCCTGCGCCAAAATCTTGCATCGCAAGAGATCGGAGGTGATCAGCTCTCCACAGACCGGGTTCTTAAGAAGCTGCTCAAACTGCCTTCGGCCCTCGTGCGAATAGGTCTCATCTTTTTTGGGAAAGCGCTTCTCTAAGGAAGCTATCGTCTGTGGATGGCGAATTAAGACAACATGCATAGCCCGCCGCCCATCAACAATGCAAGTCCATATGTAAGAGATGACACTTCGATGATCATCCCCACTCCATCTCCGCTGAGCCCTCCCCAATTCTTCTTTAGGGTGTCTGCCAAAAGCAGCCCGATCAGAATCGACAGAACTGCCGCCGCAAGAGATCGAACCCCTAAAATCCACACAGAAAGCGCCCCGGTTAGCAAAACCCCGAAGACCAAGTCAATCGGCTTGATGGCATCGAAAAATATTTTTCCAAGCCCCTCGCTTCGATAATGGCTCTGGCCAAATCCGCTGACCATGGCGCTGAGCCTTCCGACGACAGGCATGAGGAAAACTGCTTTTTCATGTACATTAAACAAATAAACATATAGAAGCGAGGCTGAAATGAGTCCAATGGCGCCGAACGCTCCAAGCGAAGGATCCTTCAGGATCTCCCACTGCCCTTTCTTATCGCGGCCGCTCATGAGCGCATCCAAACTGTCAGCCAATCCGTCCATATGAAGCCCTCCGGTAAGCATAAAATAGAGAATGTAAAGCAGCACTCCCTTTGGAAGGCGAGGCTGGAAAAGAAGAATTTTGGAGGCTCCGTAGACGATCGCCCCGATCAAAGCGCCAACGAGAGGAAAGAAAAACATCCCTCTTTTGAAATGCTCTTCGCTCCACTCCACCTTTCCAACCGGAATACGCGTAAAAAAAGACAGCATCAGAAGAATACTTTTCACAATTATTCCTTTATTTTTAGAGGAATTCCCGCGACCATCAAGGTCACTTCAGACGCCCTTGCACCCACTCGTTGATGCGCTCTTCCCGAGATGTCACGAAAAACATTTCCCAGCCAGCTCTCCGGAACGACTCCGAGGCCGACCTCATTGGATACGATCGCACTCGGGGTACTCCCGAGAGCGTCGATGAGCTCATCGATCTGCTCGTGGATGATCTCCTCCACTTCCTGCAATTCCTCTGCAGACCACTGAAAGTGCTCTACCTTTTCTTCTTTTTCAAAGAGAAGCCGGCTGAGCATAAAAGTAAGGCAGTCGACAATGACAAAATCCGCCTCTTGCAATTCTTTTTTGTGTGCAGAAAAATCGCGATAGGCTTCCAGCGTCGTCCAACTCTTCGGGCGATCGGCCTGATGGCGCTTGACTCGTTCTTTCATGCTATCGTCCTTTGCATTGGCGGTAGCCACATAGATTACTTTTTCATGAGAAGAAGCGAGTTCTTGCGCATACCTGCTTTTGCCGCTTCTTACGCCTCCGAGAACCAAGTGTAAACTCATGTCAGTACCTCTTTCATCGCCTGCAATAGTGCTCGATTCTCCTTCTCTGTTCGAACACACATTCGAAAGTCATGAGAATCTAAAGAGTAAAAATCTTCACAGCTTCTGAGATAGAATCCCTTCTCCAACATCTTTGTGTGAAAACCATCTTCTTCACACCGGAAGAAGAGAAAGTTCGCATGCGGGAGCGGTCCCCTCAACCCGAGAGATTGAAGTCCGCGTAGTAATAATTCTCGCTGCTCTCGTATCAGCTTATACGTGTCATCTTTAAAGGCATGGTCTGCCAGAAGCTTTGGAACAATCCCCTGGGCAAAGGCGTTGACACTCCAAGGCTCTTTTTGCTTGATCATTTTCTTGATTAAAAATTCATCGGCAAGAATATAACCGAGTCGAATGCCCGCAATTGCATAGAACTTTGTCATGGATCTCAGCCTGATCACTCCTTGTGAGTGACTTGGAAGCTCCTGCTCAACGAAGTCCAGAAAGGACTCATCCAGAAGCAAGATGACTCCCATCTCCCTACATCGCGAGATCAAAAGCTCCACTTTTTCTTTTCCCAACATAGTTGATGTCGGATTATTCGGCTCGCAGACAACGACGAGATCCGGAGATTCCTTTTTCAGCCAATCCAATAGCTTCTGAATGTCGATCTCACAGGAATCCCTCTCTCTTAAAAACGGAAGAATCTTCCATCCCGATGCTTGAAAGGCTCTCCTGTATTCATTGAATGTCGGTTCTATGATGGCAACTCGTCCCGGTACAAGTGTTCTGGCAAGAAGGTAGAGAAGTTCGGTTGCGCCGTTTCCCAAAAGAATTCTCTGCGGCAGCTCTTTGAGATGCGAAGCGAGCGACTCCACAGCTTCCTCTGCCAAGATCTCGGGGTAGGTATGCGCTTCATCTAAAATACGCAACACCTTGTCCTTTACCCACTCCGGCATCCCGAGAGGGTTGATGTTGACGCTGTAATCGATCACTCCTTCTCGTCTGATTCCTCCATGGCGATTCATGCTTGGCCTCCTGCAAAAAAGCTGATAAGTAGGAAGATAGCTTCCACGACAAGGATAATTTTATTCATACGCAAAATGTCATCTTTATCAACAGGCCTTGTTTCATCACCGAGAGTGGCCTTTTGCACTTTTTTTCCAAAATAATGCGCGTCGCCTCCCAGAGTAATTCCTAAAAGCCCCGCTGCTGCAGCCTCCGGAAACCCCGAATTCGGGCTCACATGCTTTCTTGCATCTCGCAAGAGCACTCTCCATCCGCGAGAAATATCCAATCCGCTCACAGCTCCGCTTATCAGCATCAAAATGGCACCGATGCGAGCGGGAATATAATTGGCCAGATCATCGATTTTTGCCGAGGCGCATCCGATTTTTCGATATCTTTCATCTTTATATCCGACCATGGAGTCGAGCGTGTTGATGCATTTATAGAGTACTCCGGCCTGAAGTCCAAATCCAAACGGCGAAGCAGCTAATATGTAAAAGAGAGGCGCCGTCAGTCCGTCAACCGTATTTTCAGCGAGTGTCTCGATCGTCCCCTTGATGATCTCTTCTTCACTCAGTGCAGACGTATCACGACCGACGATTTCTCCAAGGCGCTGTCTCGATTCAGAAAGTGAGTCTCTCTCAAGGGATTCCATGACCCTAAAGCCGGATTTTCTCAATGTAGCCCCACAGAGTAAAAAATAATATAGCGTTGTGCTGAAGATGAAATGACCCCATGGAAGCTTTGAAAAGCCCCACAAAAGCGCCGATGTGATGCCACCTGCGCCTGCCAGCGTCATCAACAATAAAACCACACCGCCTGAATACGTATTTCCCAATATTCTGCGGATATGCTTTTGTAAAAACTCGATCCAGCGCCCGACAAGAGCGATGGGATGCAAAGGAGTCAGTGGATCGGGTATCAACATGTCAAGGACAATCGCCACACTCAGCATCCGATGATTTCCTCAATCTTATTTATGTCAAGATGTTCCTCCAGAACACCCGCCCACCTGTCGAGTTCTCTATCTTCCTCTTCAGCTTCACGGCTCAGCTCCGTATACGGCAGTACACCGAGACACGCAATGCCCATCTTCTCTTCTATTTCCTCGATGGCGGGAGTGAGAAGAGTGACGTCTCCTCGGAACTTGTTGATGATAAATCCCTTGATTCGTGATCTGTCTTCTTCATCGAGAAGGAGCTGCGTGCCGTAGAGTGAGGCAAACACCCCTCCTCTATCGATATCTCCGATGAGGACAACCGGAGCATCGACCGCATGAGCAAGTCCCATATTGACAAAATCTCCCTTTCGAAGATTGATTTCCGCAGGTGAACCGGCGCCTTCTATGATCATGATCTCATATTCTCTGCTTAGCGAGTGGTACGCTGCAAGCATCTCCTCACGCAGAGATTCTTTCATCTTGTAATACTCAGCCGCGGGAATAACTCCCAAATTCTTTCCTAAAAAGATCACTTGAGATCCTTGATTCGAGACGGGCTTTAGCAAGATCGGATTCATTCTCACATCGGGGCGCAAGCGGCATGCTCTCGCTTGTAACGCCTGAGAATGACTGATCTCCTTGCCCTCAGAGGTAATCACGGACAGACTCGACATATTTTGAGACTTGAACGGACAAGGTTTAAATCCCTTATTGCTAAAAAGCCGTCCGATTCCGGCGGCAACGAGAGTTTTTCCCGCAGAAGAGGCGGTTCCTTGAAACATAATGTTTTTCATCAATATAGCTCCATTAATAATCTCCGACATGTGCAAAAAGCCGCCCTCGACAGGCAGCTCTGTGACAATGCTCTTCCCTCCGAAGTATCGCAGTCTGGTATTCTGGCTGATTGCATACGCAAATGACAGTAGCGGGGGCTGCAGAGGATTCTCACCTCTTTCCCAGTAGCTATATTCTGTTGGCAAGAAAACTAATTATCTAAAAACTGCTTGGTATATATATAGGTGTTCTCCTTGTTCTCATTTGTTTCATATTCATGGAAAAAGTATCCGTTTTTATGCAGCAGTTTTTGCAGCGGTATATTGCCTTCTACACAAGGAATGTATATCGTCCCTATATAATTGGAGCGATACCATTCTTCGAATTCTCTAAATAACTCCATCCCTTGAAGGATGATATCGGAGAGTTGGTGAAAGCGAACATCGTTGACGTAAATGTCTCCGGAGTGTTCCGCTTTTGAAAACTTAAACCAATTCAGAGAATACTGGCCGAAGCGCTCGACAAATAGCTGATCTTGCGGATCAATTTGATAAAAGCCACGATCCAATATCTTGCGAACGTCGGCACTGCCTGCAAGCGAGTAACTCGTATCTCGTTTGTAATTTTTAATCATGCACCACTTGAGATCGAGTTCGGCAAGAAACATCTCAATGAGACTCGAAAACTGCTCGACAAGGGCGGGGTTGACATTGGTCTCGAAAATCTGCTGGATCCTAAGATTTGCCTTTTCGACTTCTTCATAAAGTGTCTTCCCTCTACTCGTCAGATAGACATTGACACGGCGCTTGTCACGAGGATCCGTCCTTCGATAGATCTGGCCGGCGGTCTCAAGCTTCTTCAGCGCCTTGGCAACCGTCGTCTTGTCGATCAAGAGATCACGGGATATATCGTACTGATTCGCTCCTTCATTCTCGTAAAGGTAGAGGATGTACGCATATTGCCCACGATTCAGACTTGTGTCTGTAAGAGTGTCTTCGTAGATTGTCTCAATCATGCGGGCAAGTTGCTCCACATAAGTTGCAATAGAATTCATTTATGGCACCCTTTCTTTGCCAGCACTTGATGAATCGTCACCTATGAACTCATTGTAAATGATTATTTCAAGCATTGCAAGTATTCCACAAAAAAGGGGGAGCATGGCTCCCCCCCTCTTGTTACTTCGCATAGGATACGGCTCGTGACTCACGAATAATATGAACCTTGACCTGTCCCGGATAATCGAGCTCTTCTTCGATCTGCTTGCTGATATCGCGGCTCATCAGCACCATTTCGTCATCACTGACTCTCTCCGGAAGCACCATGATTCGTATCTCGCGACCGGCCTGTATGGCATAGCTCTTCTCAACACCCTTATAAGAGTTGGCGATATTCTCTAGGCTCTCCAGGCGCTTGACATAGTTGTCCAGGGACTCCCTTCGAGCACCCGGACGGGCAGCACTGATCGCATCGGCTGCCGTCACCAAGACCGCTTCAACGGTCATCGGCTCAAAGTCGCCGTGGTGTGTGCTCATTGCATGAATGACTTCTTCACTCTCTCCGTACTTTTTCAAAATCCCCATGCCCAACTCAATATGAGTGCCTTCCATCTCCGTGTCGACAGCTTTTCCAATGTCATGGAATAATCCTGCTCTTTTGGCTATGCGGACATTGGCTCCCAATTCCTTGGCCAACATGCCGGCGATTTTGCCCACTTCAATTGAGTGTGAGAGTACGTTTTGGCCGTAACTGGTACGAAATTGGAGTCTTCCGACAAGTTTGACGATCTCCGGATGAACGCGATTGAGCTCCAGCTCGAACACAGCGTTCTTTCCTTCTTCTTTCATCATCTCGTCGACTTCTTTTCTTGACTTTTCAACCATCTCTTCAATGCGCGAAGGATGAATGCGACCGTCTGTAATCAGTTTTTCCAGTGCAAGCGCAGTTATCTTTCTTCGCACAGGATCAAAGCTGGAAATAATGACGGCTTCCGGTGTATCGTCTATGATCAGATCGACGCCGGTTTCTTTTTCAAGAGCGCGGATATTTCTTCCCTCTCTTCCAATGATACGGCCCTTCATATCATCGCTGGGAAGACTGACCACGGATACCGTGTTCTCCGAAACAAAATCCGAGGCAATTCGATGAATGGTGTTCGAAAGGATCTTCTGAGATTCCTTCTTCGCCTCTTCACGGATCTGTTCTTCCATCTCTCGAATTCGGGTTACCTTTTCACGACCGAGTTTCTTATCGACTTCATCGAGTAGTTGCTGGCGGGCCTCCTCACGCGACATAGCGGCAATCCTTATGAGCTCTTCCTCAATCTTATTTGCCTGCTTATCCAGAGCCGAGCGCTGTGCATTGATGCGCTTGTCTTGATTTTGCAGTTCTTTTTCTCGCTTATCCTGTTCTTTTTGTCGCTCGTCGAGAATTTCCTCTCTTTGAAGATTTCTCTTTTCTACTCGCTGAATTTCAGCTCGGCGTTCTCTGGTTTCTTTGTCAAAGTTGGCTCGTTGTATGTGGATTTCTTCTTTTGCCTCAAACAATTTTTCTTTCTTTAAGGTTTCTGCTGCTTTCCTAGCTTCCTGAATTATTTGATTGGACTGTGCCTCAGCATTTCCCAGTTTTCTCGAAGCCAAGGTTCGTCTGAGCAAATATCCAATAACAAGGCTGACAATGGCCACAATTATATAAACCAGAATTTGTTGCAAGTTTTCGGGTATATCAATCACCTCCTTAAATTCCTTTTTGTAATTATATCATAGCAGGGCGTTCCTCTCTACAGATACGTCGGAAATGGAACAAAAAAGTCGAACAGACAAGCAAACATGGCCGTCTCTTCGACATTTCAACATCTTTAGGAGGAAAACTCACTGCGCTGTACAATCTACTCTTGCTCTTTTTGTGCAGGGATAATCTCATAAAAAGCGAGGGCTCTTTGCTCAATCTCATGGAGAATCTCAGGATTGTCATCTAAAAATGCCTTTGCATTTTCTCTTCCCTGTCCCAGTCTCTCCTCCCCGTAACTGAACCAGGAACCACTCTTTTTCACGATATCGGCTTCTACTGCAACATCGAGAATGCTTCCGGTCTTTGATATTCCGGTTCCGTACATCAGATCAAATTCAGCAAGTTTAAAAGGCGGCGCCATCTTATTTTTTACCACACGCACACGCACACGCGATCCGATTGCACTGTCTCTATCCTTAATCTGCTCGCCTCTTCGCACATCAAGTCGGACGCTTGAGTAGAACTTGAGAGCATTTCCGCCGGTCGTCACTTCCGGATTCCCGAACATGATGCCGATCTTCATACGCAGTTGGTTGATAAAGATCAAGCAAGTATTCGAGCGATTGAGAACCCCTGTCAATTTTCGAAGAGCCTGGCTCATGAGCCGCGCCTGCAGTCCCATATGGGAATCACCCATCTCTCCGGAAACTTCTGCTTTGGGAACGAGAGCCGCTACTGAGTCGACGACCACGATGTCGATAGCATTGCTTCTGACCAGTGCATCGACGATTTCAAGCGCCTGTTCGCCGTTATCAGGCTGAGAGAGAATGAGATTGTCTGTGTCGACGCCGATGCGAGCGGCATATGTCGGATCCAGTGCGTGTTCTGCATCGATGAAAGCAGCCACTCCGCCCAATTTTTGCGCTTCAGCGATGGCGTGAAGCGCCACCGTCGTCTTCCCTGAGGACTCCGGGCCATAAATTTCTACAATGCGACCCTTCGGCAGACCGCCTATACCGAGGGCCAGATCGAGAGCCAAAGATCCCGTAGGAATGACATCCTGCTGTGTCTTGGCGGGTGCATCCCCCAGACGCATGATTGAACCTTTTCCGAACTGTTTTTCAATACTTGAGAGCACGCTTGAGAGTGCTTTTTCTTTTTCAGTCATAATTCCTCCGAGTGAACGTTTGTTCTGTTTCAGTATACACTATTATTCCTCTTCATTCAAGAGAAAGTCAATGGCAAAAGCCAAGGCGCGATAGCACATACGCACGAGATTTGCTTCTCTATTTTGACGCAATCGGAAATGAAGACATTCTTCCCTTTCGTTTGAACACATTGACACAAATACTTGACCATGTTTTTGCGGATCGGGATGTTCAGAATAGCCTGTAAGAGCCAGCGCAAGAGAACTTCCGCTCTTCCTTTTGGCAGCTCGGGCCAGTTCACGCGTAATCTCCTCCCCGACGCAGTCATCAATTAAAAGTTCCGGTGCCATATCGAGCATCTGCTGTTTTGCCTGAGGACTATAGACGACATAGCTCCCGTAAAGAACCTCGCTCACGCCACTGACTTCGGATAGGAGGGACGCAATGCCTCCACAGGAAGCTGACTCGACTAGAGCGAGTGTCAGCCCTCTGTCTTTTAACATTGAAAACAAGCGAAGGGGAATCGTCTCATCTCCTGTTGCATAGATTTCCTTTTGAAACAAAGTCTCTACTTCTTCACATATTTGCTCGCAGAGTTTCCGGTCCTTCGTTCGAACTCTCAAGGTTGTGTATCCGTCTGCAACATATGTCGCAAAATACATTGTCCTCTCTTCCCCCAGATGCTCACGAAGTTTCGTCTCCATCTGCACTTCTCCGATTCCAACCAATATATAGAAGCGCTCGTGGATCACCTCCGTTTGAAGTTGATCATGTAGCTGTCGAATCATGGGAAGATTTTCTCTTGGCGGTCCCGGAAGAAGAATAAGCGTTTTTTGTTCCTTTTTCAAGATCCATCCGGAAGCTATTCCAACTTGGTTTTCAATCTCCTCCTTCTGTGCCCCTTGAAACACTCGCTCGACAAGGGCAAAGCTGAGATCATCATGAGTACCTCCAAGACCTCCCGTCATGAAAAGGATGTCACATCTTTTCATAGCAAAATGAAACGCCTCTTCCATCCGTTCCAGATCATCAGGTGTCGAGAGCTGGAGATGCAATTGTCCACCGAGAGAATCGACCAGTCGACCGATATGCAATTTGTTTCTGTCGAGCACCTTTCCGTTTAAGAGCTCGTCGCCTATCGTTAAAAGGCCAAAGCGCAATTACAACACCTCCCGGTTCTTCCACAAATAATCCAGCGCGCTGAAAAGGGTGATCGCCGTCATCGACCAGATCAGCGCATGCAATAGGAGATCTGCACTTCGATCCGCCATCCAGTACAGATGGAGGACGATCAACAGAGCCATCTGAAGCACGGTCTTGATTTTCCCATAGATACTAGCGGCAATGACATGACTTTTTGCAGCCGCTATCGCGCGAAAGATGCTGATAAAGAGTTCTCTTGCGATGACGATGATAACAGGCACCGGGTTCAGTTTTCCAATGGAGACAAAGAGGATAAAAGAGCTGATTGTCAAGATTTTGTCTGCAAGAGGGTCAAGTAGTTTTCCCAGGTCCGTTACAAGATTCATCTTTCTGGCCAAATACCCATCAACAAAATCGGTCATAGCGGCCAATACAAAAAGAGCCGCAGCCAACTGACGTTGATCCGTGTATAAAAAGATCGCTACATAAACAGGCACGATCAAAAGGCGCAGCGTTGTAATCTTATTTGGCAGATTCATATATAACTCCGTTGAGGTCCATTCCCTCCGATTCAGTGATGAGAACAGACAAAAAGGTGCCGACCGGCACATCCGTGTCTTTGACAAATACGATGCAATCTACCTCGGGTGCATCCCACTTGCTTCTGGCATAGACGCCGTCTATTCCGTATTCTTCTACGAGAACCTCGATCACTTCTCCCACTTTATTGGCGCTCCACTCCTCGGCTCTATCTATTTGCGCCGACATCAGTCTCTCAAATCGCTCCTGCTTGATTTCAGAAGGCACCTTGTCCTTCAGTTTTTTCGAGGCGATCCCCTCCTCATCAGAGTAGACAAACGCTCCCAGTCTTTCAAATGGGTATTCATCGAGAAAGCACATCAGCTCTTCAAAGTCCTCTTCTGTTTCACCCGGAAAACCCACCATGACCGTCGATCTCAGCGCGATATCCGGCACCAGCTCCCTTGCCCAGGAAATCACCCGTTCAATGTCGCGGCGCGTCGTGTGGCGGTTCATTCTCTTCAGCACCCGGTCACTAATATGCTGAATGGGCATATCCAGATACGGAAGCACCTTCTCACAGGATGCAAGCGTTTCAAAAAATGAGCGAGTAAGAATATCTGTGTAGACGTACTGGAGTCGGATCCAAAATTTTCCGGGGATCGCATTGAGCGCAAGGAGAAGCTCCTCCAGGCTCTCTGTGCGATCGCGCCCGAATCGAGAGACGTCTTGAGCGATGAGAATCAGTTCTTTAGCTCCCTGTCTCAGTGCCCCTTCAGCCTCTCTTACAATATCGTCAATGCTTCTTGAGCGCATCGTGCCGCGCAGGGATGGAATGAGGCAATAGGTGCATCGATTGTCACATCCTTCCGCAATCTTTATATAGGAGACCGGAAGATGGAGTTCGGGTCTGTTTCCGGAAAGAATCGGTGTGTCGCGTCGCTCGAAAAAGAAGCGCTCCGAACTGTTCAGCACATCGGGCATCTCCCGAAGATATCCGGTGCCGACAAACAGATCGACTTCCGGTAGCTCACGATCCAATTTTCTTTGATACCTCTGGGACACACATCCCATCATCACGAGTTTTTTACAATTTCCCTCCAGTTTATAGTCAGCCAATTCCAGCAAGCGATCAAGACTTTCCCGGACAGCTTCCTCTATAAAACCGCAAGTATTTAAGATGATGATCTCCGCCGACCCAGGATCTTGCGTCCAATGATACCCTCGTTCAACGAGAGAACCAATGACGACTTCTCCATCCGAAGCATTTTTCGAACAACCTAAATTTTCAAGATAAAAGCGCTTCACGCTTCTTCCTCGCTTTGTTGAATATCATAAAAATCGACTAAGACTTCCCGAGGCTTGCTTCCCTGAGGAGGCCCTACAATTCCTCTCTCCTCCATCATGTCCACAAGTCTTCCGGCTCGACTGTAGCCGATGCGGAACTTCCTCTGCAGAAGGGAAGCAGATGCGCTTCTCTGATCGAGCACGACGCGGATCGCATCGGGAAGAAGCTCGTCTTCCACCTGACGTGTCTCCACTTCGACACTCCCCTGCACGACATTTTCGTCGTATTCCACTTCCATATCCTGGTTCTTGATAAACCGGACGACAGACTGAATCTCCTCATCGGCAATAAACGCGCCTTGAATGCGTCTTGGCTTTGAACTTGTCGGCGGCAAAAACAACATGTCTCCTCTTCCGAGAAGTTTTTCCGCCCCGCCCATATCCAGGATGATCCTCGAGTCAATAGCGGATGAGACGCTGAAAGCAATTCGCGCGGGAATATTCGTCTTGATCAGTCCGGTAATCACATCCGCACTCGGGCGCTGTGTGGCGACGATCAAATGGATCCCTGCCGCCCGCGCCATCTGTGAGATCCGAGCAATGGAGTCTTCAACTTGATTGGGCGCCACCATCATCAGGTCAGCCAGTTCATCGATCAATACGACGATGCGCGGAAGTTTATTTTCAGGATTTGCTTGATTATAGGAGTCGATATCTCTACAGCCTGCGTCGGCAAAAAGTTCATATCTCTCCGTCATCTGATTGACGGCCCAACCTAGAGCGATCGCCGCTTTTTTGGGATCCGTCACAACCGGTAAAATCAAATGGGGAATTCCGTTATATCCGCTTAGTTCCACAACTTTTGGATCGATCATGAGGAGTTTAACTTCATCGGGAGAATTTCGAAAGAGAAAACTGGTGATAATCGTATTGACACATACGCTCTTTCCCGAACCTGTGCTCCCGGCAATGAGAAGATGCGGCATAGAGGCAAGATTGGCTACGACGGGTTTGCCGGCGATGTCTTTTCCGAGAACGAAACTCAGAGGCGAAGCGCTCTGCAAAAACTCTTTGCTTCCCAACATGTCACGGATCGTGACGATGTCATTTTGTTTTGTAGGCACTTCGATTCCAACAGCGGCCTTTGCAGGCACCGGCGCAACGCGAACCTGCGCGACACCGAGGTGAAGAGCAATGTCATCGGAAAGACCGGAAACCCTGGATATCTTCGTTCCGGGCTCCAACTCCATTTCAAATCGATTGACAATGGGGCCTCGAGTGATACCGACCACACGGGCGATAACGCCGAAACTTTCGAGCGTCTCCTCTAATTTTTTCGCCGTTGCAAGGACTTCTTGTCTCTCCCGATCGGTATTTCTTGTGCTCTTCTGCTTTGGATGCAAGAGGGAAACGGAAGGCTTTTTGTATACTTTTTTTCCTTTTTCAGCCAGAGCTCTCGAAATATCTTCTTCCAGCTCGCGTGACTCTTGCTCTGTCGGAGCATTCTCTTCCTTCTTCACGACTTGAGCCGGCTCATGCACAGCCTCATTGTCACCTTTACCTTCTTCCTCCTGCCTCACGAATGCATGATCATAATCATGAACCGGTATTTCCCGCTGCCTTTCCGGAGGTTCTTTTGAAAGGAATTTTGGAAGTTCACGAGGTTCCTCCGGCAACACAGAAGGAACAGGTTCTCTAGACTTTCTTTTTTTTGAAATCTCTTTACCTTTTTCAGCTACACTCTTCATATCTCGGATGAAACGAATGATCGAGTAGCTCGTGATAAAAAAGATTCCGGTGAGAAGAAGGACGACGATGAGAATCATGTGTCCTGCGCGTCCGAGAAATTTATCAACTAAAAAACTCAAAGGAGACCCGAGAAGCCCTGCCGTTTTCAGCTGATGACCTCCGGAAAACAGGACCGATATCGTCTTTTTCTGATCAAATGCAATGCGAATCGACTCAGCGTGAATAAAACCGCTCAAAAGAATGACTCCAACAAAAGCGATCACCATGCCGGATCTGACGCGGTACTTGTGTCTTTCAAGAGACGGAGCATTTCCCATCACCACCCAGACAGGAAGGATGACGGGCAAAAGATATCCCGAAATTCCAAACAGCCCGAGTATGGCCTTTCCCAGCACTCCACCGAAGAGCCCGGTAGAGGAAGTAAAGAGCGAAAACAGCAAAAAAAGACTCAGCGCCAGCCATAGCAGCAGGCGTACTTCTTTTCTGAGTCCTTCTTTCTCTTTCGTTTTCGTCGTTGTTTTCTTTTTGGGAGCCACTTAGACCTCCTGGTTTCTTCCGGTTGAGCCGAACCCTCCCTCTGCTCGATCGGTTTCGTCCAGGGAGTCGGTCTCTTCCCATTGTACCCGTTCGTAGCGGGCAATGACCATCTGTGCAACTCGATCGCCGTCAACGATCGTAACAGGCTCGGTCGAGAGATTGACAAGCGCAATCTTAACCTCGCCTCTGTAGTCCGAATCAATCGTCCCGACGGCATTGACCAGAGTCAGTCCATGGCGGATGCTCATACCGCTTCTGGGGCGGATTTGTGCTTCTACTCCCTGAGGAAGACTAATATACACGCCTGTAGGAAAAAGAGCGCGTTCAAGCGGGGCAAGCACCACATCTTTTTCCAGATGGACACATAGATCCATCCCCGCCGACCCTTCCGTCTTATATTGGGGCAGCGGATGGGGGGATAAATTAACGATCTTAACCTTCATGGCTGTTTTCATCCAACAGCGCTTTCCGGCTAACTCCAATTTTATCGCCGTCGATATTGATAACTTTGACCACTATCTCATCGCCAATGCTGAACTCGTCTTCTACCCTTCTGAGGTGTTTCAGCGTCAACTCTGAAATATGACACAGCGCATCGACTCCGGGCAGGATCTCAACAAACGCGCCGAATTTGGCAATACGCAAGATTCTCGCTGTGTAAATGTCGCCGATTTTAATGTCTTTTATCCGCTCCATGGCGGCTTTTTTATGCTCAGCTTCGAGAAGTGCCTTTCGGGAACAGGCTATTTTGCCTTCTTCATCGATGCCGATGACTTTAACTTTGATGACGTCGCCCTCTTTAAACAGGTCTTCCACTTTATCAAGACGCTCGGGCGCCATCTCCGAGATATGGCAGAGTGCTTCATGATGCTGTGTTAGAGCGACAAATGCGCCAAATTTAGCAATCCGGACGATCTTTGCATCATAGACTTCGCCTACCTCGACATCTTTTGTAATCTCTTCAA
The DNA here is from genome assembly GCA_012520095.1 of Tissierellia bacterium. Taxonomy (GTDB): domain Bacteria; phylum Bacillota; class Clostridia; order Peptostreptococcales; family Acidaminobacteraceae; genus DUVM01. The sequence goes on from JAAYOV010000003.1 coordinate 18,485, forward strand.
TCTCCGCCTTGGCCGCCTCTCCGCCTTCTGCCGTCTCAGCGGTGATAACGACTCGGCCGTCATCGGTGATGTCGATCTTAGCATTATGCTCGGTCGTGATGCGCGTGATCACCTTTCCGCCCGTGCCGATGACGTCGCGGATTTTCTCGGGATCAATCCAGAGGACAAAGACGCGTGGAGCGTGTGGGGAGAGTTCTCTTGGTTCAGAGAGCTCCGCATTCATCGCCTCGAGAATGTGAAGCCTTCCAATGCGCGCCTGTTCAAGCGCTTTTTCTAGAATCGTTCGATCGATCCCGGCGATCTTAATATCCATTTGAATAGCGCTGATACCCTCAGAGGTTCCGGCAACTTTAAAATCCATGTCTCCGAGGAAATCTTCAAGACCTTGGATATCGCTGAGTATGGCGACTTGATCGCCTTCTTTGATCAGCCCCATGGCAATCCCGGCAACCGGAGCCTTCAGCGGCACGCCGGCATCCATCATAGACAATGAGCTGGCGCAGATGCTTGCCTGTGATGAGGAGCCGTTGGAAGAGAGAACTTCCGCTACGACTCGAATGGCATAAGGAAACTCGTCTTCAGACGGCAGAACCGCAAGGAGCGCCTTTTCTCCAAGTGCGCCGTGACCTATAGCCCGTCGGTTAGGACCGCGCTGAGGACCTGTTTCACCGACAGAATAATGCGGAAAATTATACTGATGCATGAATCGCTTACTCTCATCTAAATCAAGTCCGTCAAGACGTTGGGCATCGCTGAGAGCTCCAAGTGTGGTAATTGATAGAGCACTGGTCATCCCCCGTTGGAAATAACCGGAACCGTGTGTTCTTCGAATCATGCCCGTCTCTGTAAACAACGGACGGATGGTTTCAGCCGTTCGGCCGTCAGGTCGAAGGCCCTCGTTTAAAATCATCGACCGCATAACTTTCTTCTGCAATGCTTGAAATTCTGCAGAAAGCGCATTTTCATCTTGCTCTTCTTCAGGTGTCATTTCAACATACTTATCAAGAAGGGCCTCATAAAGAGCATCCGTCTGTTCCTGACGATCTTCTTTCTCAAACGCTTGGCGGAATATCTGATAAAACGACTCTTCCGCTGCATTTTCAACGTAAGAAACAAGCTTTTCGTCTCTTTGCGGCGCCTCAAAGGGCACTTTTTCAACGCCGACGACCTCGACGATTTCGTCGACAAAGCGCACCACTTTTTTTATCTCTTCATGAGCAAGGAGAATCGCTTCTAAAATCTTTTCTTCAGGTAAAATATCAGCCTGTGCCTCTACCATCATGACGGCATCTCTTGTACCGGCAACGACAAGGCGCAATGAAGAACTGTTCAATTCTTCTTCCGTAGGATTGACGATAAACTCATCGTCTATCATTCCGATTTGAACCGCGCCAATGGGGCCCATAAAGGGAATTTTTTCCGCCAGACTCAGGACAATCGACGACCCGATCATTGCGACGATTTCCGGCGCGCAAGAGCGATCGACGCTCAGGACTTCGGCAATTACCTGGACTTCATTCTTATAGCCGTCAGGGAACAGAGGCCGAATCGGGCGGTCCATGAGTCTTGATGAGAGCGTCGCTTTATCTGTCGGACGCCCTTCTCGCTTGAGATAGCCGCCGGGAATGCGCCCGACTGCATAGAGTTTCTCCTGGTAATCACAGCTCAAGGGGAAGAAGTCAATCCCCTCTCTCGGTTTGGAACTGGTGACGTGAACCATCACCTGCGTGTCACTGTAGCTGACGAGGACGCTCGAATCGCTTAGCGGCGCATATTTTCCGACCACTACTTCCAGCGGTCTGCCGGCCAATTCGAAGCGAAAGGTCTGTTCTTGCATTCTTTCCTCCTTAGGAACCTTACTGAAAAAAGATGGGAACTCTCCCATCTTTCCATTATTTGCGCAGTTTGAGTTGTTCAATCAGGCTTCGATACTCTTCGATATCTCTTTTCCTGATATAGTTAAGCAAATTGCGGCGGCGTCCAACGAGTTTGAGAAGTCCTCTTCTCGTGTGATGATCTTTCGGATGACGCTTGAGATGATCATTGAGCTCATTGATGCGAGTCGTCAAAACCGCCACCTGCACGCGTGAAGATCCACTATCATTTTCATGTTCGCGGAACTGAGAGATGATCTCTTGTTTCTTTTCTTTATCCATTTCCAATCTCCTTTTATTTATTCTCCCGAAACCGAGCCGTGGTCGGAGATTTCCAACGGCCAAGTTTTGGGAACACTAAATATCTTACCATAAACTATAGACACTGTAAACTTCTATTACCCAATCTTCTCAAGGAATTCCTCAAGGTAATTGAGATGCTCCTCCAGTGCCTCAATCTGTGTGTTTGTAATGGTAATCCCTCTCTCCTTCAGACGCTGCATCACAGCGGAAGTCATACTCTCGATATAATCTCTCCCGTTGTCGCTAAGATCCACTAACACAACGCGTCGATTCGTCGGATCGTACTTTCGCTCAACCATATCTTTTGAGACGAGAACGTCAACAATCTTTGTCAGCTGCTGATTCGACACATCGATCTGAGATGCCAGCTGCGTCATGTTCATCATGCCCTTTTCATTGAGAGTGTTGAGAGCCGAGAGCTGCTTTCTGCCAATGGGAAAACGCGCATTGATCTCAGGGGTGAAAATTGTCCTTCGCACAGAGTTCCCCAATTGAATGATGCGATTGACCATTTGCCTTTCTTTGTCCATTCATATCTCCTTATATCTTTGTGTGTAAACTCTTAAAATGCTCCCTCGTTTTTGCGACATCTCTTTCGATCTGATCGATCAGTTCCTGTCTCGAATCAAATGTTATTTCATCGCGAATAAAGGACAGAAACTCAAGAGTCACTTCTTCCTCATAAAAATCTCCCTTTGTATCTAATAAATGGGTCTCTATGCTGAACGATCTCCCCGGAAATGTCGGACGATTTCCTACACTTGTCACACTTTGATAGACATTTCCCTCTATATGTGCGTTTGTAATATACACCCCTTTTCGAAGAGTGTATAAATTCGGTCGAATATTGAGATTAAGCGTTGGAAAACCGAGGCTTCCTCCCGTGCCGTAGCCGCGAATCACTGACGCCCTGTACGAATAGAACCTTCCAAGAGACGCGTTGAGTCTTTCAATATCGCCCAAAGCCATCAATTCTCTGAGAAGGGTGCTGCTGACAATATGTCCGTCAATGATATGAGCTTCCACTTTCATCACAGGTATTTTCAACGATGATGCCGGATCGCTCCCCTTATAACCAAAACGGAAATCGTATCCTACAATGAGTTTGCGGACACGCAATCCGAGATACTCTAAAAAAGTCGGTGCCGTCATATGACGAAGTTGTTGCGTAAACGGAAGAGCGACGACATAGTCGACCCCGGCATTTTTTAAAAACTGTAGTTTTTCATAAGGGTCCATGACATAGGGAATCGACTTCTTCGAAATCACTTCACGCGGGCTATTTAGAAAAGTAACAGCTACAGAAGGACAACCCAACCTTCTCGATTCATCCAAGAGGGCTGAAATTACTTTCTGATGACCTAAATGATACCCGTCAAATGTTCCAATTGTCAACAAAACATCACAATGTATTTCTCTTAATTGTCGAACATCTTCAATAATCATATATTAAATTACCTTTTCCGGCAGAAACGAGTCTCCGCTGCGCACCGCGGTCCCCACAAAACTGCCCTTATATGTCAATACGACTCGTTCATCAGAGACTTGCTCTGCAGACATGGGAGTCTTTATCCCCCTGCGCCAGTTCCGCAGCAAAAAAGGGCCAATTTCTATTCGTTCAAACGGCTGAAGATCGCCCACATTCCTGAGAAAGCGATAATCCTCTGCTCTCACCATCGATTCAATCTCGTCGAGGGTAAAACACGCATCAAGAGATATTCCATCATTTTCCACTCTTACAAGCTTGCTCATCACGCCGGAGGTCCCAAGTTCATGCGCTATATCATGAAACAGCGTGCGGATATACGTTCCCTTTGAGCAGCGGACGGTAAACACAGCCTCTTCTCCATCTATGCCATGACATATAATTTTTTCAATAAAAACACTCCTCGGAGGGCGATCGACGATGATCCCTTGTCTTGCATACTTATACAAAGGCTTCCCTTGATGCTTGAGGGCGCTCACCATCGGAGGGACCTGCGAAATTTCGCCGATAAAGCGAGGAAGCACTGCTTCTATCTGATGTCTTGAGGGAATGACTCCCGGCGCAGGCTCGAGCCTCCCCCAAATATCAAAGGTATCGCTGTTGTAGCCGAATCGGAGGGTTCCGACATATTCTTTCATCGGTGTTCTCATGCGGTCAATAAAGGTCGTGGCCTTTCCCACATACACGCTCAGCACGCCGGTTGCCATGGGGTCAAGCGTTCCGCTGTGTCCACATTTCTTCATTTTAAGAAGCCTTCTTAGAAATGAGACGACCCCAAAGGAGCTGATATTTTGACCTTTATGAACGTCAACTCTTCCGAACAAGCAACGCCTCCAACTCTCTAAGAAGTTTCCTTAAAACCTTTTCATAATCATGATCAGTAAACGTGATGCCGGAAGCGTTTTTATGGCCGCCACCACCAAAGGCGAGAGCCACTTTTGATACATCGACATCGCCGACAGAGCGCAGAGAAGCGCGCAAAGACCCTTTATAGTCGTAGAGGAGAAGAGCGACCTCCACCCCCTCCATATCTCTGAGAGCTTCGACAATATCATCGGTGTTGTCGGTTCCGGCTTCCAGCTGGACTTTCCTTGGAAGCCACGAATAAACGCCGCGATTCGAACAGAAAAACGTCGAACTGTCGATCGCTCTGGCAAGAAGCTTCATCTTCTCTTTCGAGTTGTTTCCAAACAAATCCTCACAGAGCTCGGACATGCTCACTCCCCGATCTATGATTTCAGCGGCAATTTCGAGTGTCCTGCTGCTGGTGGAACTATAATAAAATCTGTTCGTATCAAGAAGAATTGCACCCAAAATGTAGCGTGCGGCCTTCTTCGTGATCTTATATCCGAGCGCTTCAGACAGTGAATAGATGAGTTCTCCCGTACTCGAGAGATTTCCAATGACATAGTCGAGATCGCCAAAGCGGGTATTTGTCCCGTGATGATCGAGATTTAAGATCTTCACGTCCGGAAAATTTTTCACTCGATCGATGCATCGATCGATATCAGCGCAATCAACCGTGATCAATAAATCGGGGCGAAATCCCTCAGGAATCTCGGTTCGATATCGCTCATGGACGAGTGTTCGAATGGACGGAAGTGGAGTTTCCGCTGCCAAAGCATACGCTTTTTTTTCCCTTTTTCTAAATATTTCCAGAAGCGCCGATGCACTTCCCGCTGCATCGCCGTCCGCTTTAATATGGGGAAGAATTAGAATATTATCTGCTTCTTGCAGCGCAATGCGGATTTCTGAAAAGGTGTTGTTCTTTTTCATCTTCATGGGTTCAACTTCTTAAACAGTTCGTCCATCTCCATCGCTTTGGCAATAGAGTCGTCATAGTAAAATAAAACCTCCGGTGTATGATAGAGTTCGAGTTTTTCTCCCAATCTCCTGCGAAAATATCCCTTTGCTCTTCTGAGGATCTCGATCAGCTCATCTTCTTGCAACTCTCCATTGAGACAACTTACATAGACTTTGGCGCTCTTCAAATCTGCCGCCGTATCGACATGAGTTATCGAGACGATGCCGTTTATGCGGGGGTCTTTCATGTCAAAAAGAAGGACATCGCTGAGAATGCGGCGAATCTCCTCGTTGACCTTTTGAAGGCGTTTGCGTTTCATCACAGACTCCTCTGAATTTCCTTGATGAGGAAGGTTTCAATGATATCTCCCTCTTTAATGTCATTGTAATTCTTCAGTCCGATTCCGCACTCATAACCTGCCGCGACACTTCTTACATCGTCTTTGAATCTTTTGAGTGAAGAAACTTCTCCTTCATAGATGACGATGCCGTCGCGCACTAAGCGCACTTGCGAGCTGCGGGAAATCTTTCCTTTTTGGACATATCCTCCTGCAATCGTGCCCACGCCGGGTACGCGGAAAGTATTTCGCACTTCGATATTACCTTCGACGACTTCTTTTTGATCGGGCGAAAGCATGCCACTGAGCGCATCGCGAACATCGTTGATAATATCATAGATGATGCGGTACGTACGAATCTCAACATTCTCTCGTTCAGCAACCGCCTGAATATTGTTGTTAGGACGGACGTTAAAACCGAGGATGACCGCCTCGGAGGCCGTGGCAAGGAGAATGTCGGCTTCCGTAATCGCCCCGACTTGTGCTCGTATGATATTGACTTCTACTTCGTCGGTATTGAGTTTTTCAAGCGACTGCTTGATGGCCTCTATCGAGCCGTGGACATCTGCTCGCAAAATGACATTGAGCGTTCGAAGCTCGCCTTCTTCCGCGCCCTCGAACAGATCGTCGAGGCTGGCCACTTTCTTCGTGGTAGAGAGTCTCTCTTTTCGCAGAAGAAGTGCATTTTCCTCTGCATAATTTCTTGCCGTCTGCTCGTCGGCCGTGACATAAATTCTGTCACCCGCCATCGGCAATTCGTTCAATCCGGTTATCTTAAAGGCACTCGAAGGACCGGCTGTCTTTATTCTCTTGCCTTTGTCATTATGCATTGTTCGAATACGACCAAAACTAGCTCCGGCAAACACGCTGTCTCCAATGGATATTGTCCCCGTTTCCAGAAGAACCGTTGCCGTATTTCCCATGCGTCTGTCGACATTGGCTTCAATAATCGTCCCTATCCCCGGACGCTTGGGGTTGGCCAAGAGTTCCTGAACTTCGGCTACCAGGAGAATCATCTCCATCAGTTGATCGATTCCTTCGCCGGTCTTAGCAGAAACCTCTACACTAATGACATCTCCTCCCCAATCCTCGACGACGAGATCATGTTCTGTGAGCTCTTGCTTGACGCGCTGCGGATTTGCTTCCGGCTTATCCATTTTGTTGATGGCTACGATGATGGGAACATCAGCCGCCTTTGCATGGTGGATTGCCTCCACGGTTTGAGGCATAACTCCATCATCGGCGGCGATGACGAGAACGGCAATGTCTGTAATGCTGGCTCCGCGTGCGCGAAGTGTTGTAAATGCCTCATGACCGGGGGTGTCAAGAAACACGATGCGCTTTCCTTCGTGCATCACTTCGCTTGCCCCGATATGCTGGGTAATTCCACCCGCCTCTCCCTTTGCAATTCTACTTGAGCGAATATAGTCGAGAACAGATGTCTTTCCGTGGTCGACGTGTCCCATCACCGTCACCACAGGGGCTCGTTCAACCATATCTTCCGGCTTGTCTTCAAACTCAAACGTCTCTACCTGCTCTTCGGCCACCGTTTGTCGACGAAGAAGGCTGATATCGTATTCCATGGCGATCAGTTCCGCGCTCTCAAAGGGAACATTTGAGTTCATCGTATACATCTCGCCCAAGGACATAGCCTTCATGATGAGATCGGTTGCCGGGCGGTGGAGCACGTCAGCAAGCTCGGCAAGCGTCAAGAAATCATCGATTTCAATCGGCTCTGTGGGCGCAAATACTTTCTCTTCCTGTGGTTTTCTGTATTGAGCACGCGTCCCTCGCTTTTTCTTTCGGAAACTTCTGCGAACCTCGGGTTTATCCTCTTCTATCGGCTCGGCCTGCACCTGTACAGCGGGGCGTCTCTTAGGCCTTGCAGATCCTTTGGGAGAAGCGGTTTTTCCCTTTGCAGCAGGTTTCTTCGCGGATTTCGGGCGCTCGCGTTCTTCCTCTTCTATCTCAATTTCTGTTGCTTTTTTCGCCGTTTTCTTGCGGGCCCGAGGCGGTTTTTTCGCCTTTTCAAGCTCCTCCACCTTCACCTCTTCCTCAACAACCGGCTCTTCCTTCTTTTTGCGCGCCTGTTTTGGTTCTTCCTGCACGATCGGCTGAGGCGCTGTAGGCGGCAGATCGATTACGACATCAGGATTTAAAAAGTCCAAGAATTTTTGATGCTCCTCTTCCGAAAGCACCGACATATGGTTTGCTACTTTGATTCCCAGGCGATCTAATTTCGTAATCAAATTTTTACTGGTCATTTTGAACTGTTTTGCCAGTTCATATACTCGAATTTTCGTCAACAGACACCTCCTGCTCTGAAAACTCCAGCATGGCTTCTGCCATGATGGGATCGGTAATTCCAATGATATGCCGGTTCGTTTTTCCGATAACGCGGCTGATTTGTTCGGCAGTGTACGCCTGTATCACAGGAATATCCCTTGTATGGATCAGTCGCTCCAGAGCGTTGCGGCTAATCTCCTTTGATGCGATCAGGAGCACGACTTTGTGCTCGCTGAGACCTCTTTCAACACTTCTTCTTCCGCTGAGCAACTTTCGGCTCTTTGCGGCAAATCCCAACAGGGACAGTACTTTATCCTTCATCCAGTTCCTCGCTGAGCGTGTCATATACTTCCTCCGGTATAGAAGCAGAAAGTGCTCTTTCGAGGCTTCTACGCTTTTTTGCCATCTGCAGGCAATCCGCCTTCGGATGAATATATGCACCTCTCCCGTTCATTTTTCCGGTCGGGTCGACATGAATCTCTCCGCCGCTCTGACGGACGATGCGAACTAATTCTTTTTTAGGGGACTGTTCATTGCATCCGACACATTTCCTCATGGGAATCTTTCGTACTCTCAACGGCTACTCCTCTTCTTCTAACGCCGACTCGCTGACGATGTCAATTTTAAACCCGGTCAGTTTTGCAGCCAGCCTTGCATTCTGTCCTTCTTTTCCGATAGCAAGGCTCAGCTGATAGTCCGGAACGACGACTCTGACATTTTTCTCCGTAAGAAAATCGACTCGGGTCACTTTGGCCGGACTGAGAGCATTGACAATGTATTGTGCATCATCATCTGTATATTCGACGATATCAATCTTCTCTCCGCCGAGTTCATCGACAATTGATGCCACTCGCGTCCCCTTGGGGCCTACACACGCTCCGACAGGATCGAGATCTTCCGATCGGCTGAAAACGGAGATCTTCGTCCTTGAACCGGCTTCTCTGGCAATCGAGCGGATCAAGACCTCTCCATCATTGATCTCAGGAATCTCAAGTTCAAACAGACGGCGAATGAGCCCGGGATGAGTTCGAGACAAAACAATTTCTGGAGCTTTTGTCTCTTCTTTTACTTGTGCAATATAGCAGCGGAATCGAGCTCCGACACGATATCTTTCTCCGGGAATCTGCTCCTTTGGAGGAAGCGTAGCTTCCGCTTTACCCAGATTAAAGTAAACAACGCGATTGCTTATTCGCTGGATCTGTGCGTAGATCAGCTCATTTTCTCTCGCCTTAAACTCTTCGTAAATGCTGCTTCGCTCCGCCTCTCGGATGCGTTGGACGACAACCTGTTTTGCCGCCATAGCGCTGATGCGCCCGAAATCTTCAGGAGACTCTCTTCGCTCCACAACATCGTCAAGCTCATACATGACATCAATCTCTTTGGCATCTTCTAAAGAAATCTCATTTTCAGGCTGGATCACTTTTTCTACAACGCGGTAGCGGCTGTACACTTGAATCTCACCGGTCTCTCGATCAAATTCAATTCGAGCGACGCGATTGGAGCCGAAGTTTTTCTTAAACGCCGTCACAAGAGCCGCCTGGATCGACTCAAAAAGCACATCTTCAGGGATTTCCCTCGTTGTGGCAATCGTTCGGATGACATCTACAATATTGTCCATTCTAACCTCTATACTTCCAAAATATTCTTCACGCGTTTGATCCGGTCCATCGACAGCTCTATCTCTTCACCTGTCGCCTCATCGATCATTCGCAATACATCATTTTCTTTAGCTAAAAGTTTTCCGGTGATGAGTTTCTGTCCATCGAACATCTGATTGAGGATTACATTTACTCGATGCCCTTTAAAGCGAATAAAATCACTCTCATGTTTGAACACACGCTCCGCTCCGGGAGAAGTGACCTCGAGGAAGTATTTTTCCTTCACAGGGTCCAGTTCGTCCAGGCGCTTGCTCAAAAATCTGCTGATCTTCTCGCAGTCGTTGACAGAAAATCCTCCCGAAGGTCTGTCAGCGGCCACCCTCAGATACCGTCTTCCGGACTCTTTAATAAATACCACACTGTAAAGCTCATAGCCCTCTTTTTCAAAGAAAGGGAGGAGTATTTCTTCTACCAGATGCGGCACGCCTTTTCTCTTCATACGCCTTTCCTCACACATTATGAATGAAAGAGTGGCGGGGGCCACTCTTCCAACAAGTTCTTAGTTACATCTTATCCTAACATAATTAGTGATACTTGACAAGATGGAATATAACACAATCATACCATCGCGATAAACCGTCTCTACAGCGCCCCCTCAGAAGCGAGGAGATATGCTACAAGCAGCAAAAAAGCATTCTCAGCCCCTTCGATATTCATCCTTTCATAGCTATGAGAGGCGTATACTCCCGGTCCGAAAGCGGCATGCCTGATGTCCCAGCCCGAGTGAAGAGCGGCTGAAGCGTCGGATACATAACCGGTATAGCTGTCTACGGCATATGTAATAGACTTCTCCTCGCACAGGCTGATCAGCTCTTTTAGGATCTGATGGTCATACGGCCCGTGGCTGTCTCCTGCGATGATCGACACCTTTGTCTCATCTCCGTCAAGCCCGACACCGACACATCCCATATCAATGGCGAGAAGTTCTACAATGTCGTCCGGGAGCCCGGAACCGATCCCGTGGAGGACTTCTTCAAAGACGCTGAAAGCGATGTATGTCTTGCGTTTGAGAGGAAGTTTTTGATCAAGGACATACTTTACAAATGTCATCAGAAGCGCCACGCCCATCTTGTCGTCAAGAAATCGGGACTTGATAAAACCGTCGGAAGAAATGCGAAAACGGGGCTCTATGGAGACCATGTCACCGTGGCGGATGCCGAGGCCGACCGCGTCTTCTCTCGATGACACATGTTTGTCGAGCACCACCTCAAGATTTTTTTCGAAGGTGCGCACAACATTGTACTCTTTGTTTACATGAGTGGATGCGTTTTCGATGAGAATAGTCCCCTCATAATCACCGTCGAATTTCGTGTGAACGATGACATTTTCGCCCTCGACATTATTGGGGTTGAGCCCTCCCACCGGCCTGATGCGAAGTCTCCCGTCAGATAGAATCTCCTTTACCTGAGCGCCAAGTGTGTCAAGATGGGCGACCACCATTATAGGATCTCCATTACCTCCCAGAGTAAAGTAGATATCCCCTTTGTTCGTGCGCTGATACTCAAGCCCCATTTCATCTAAAGCTCCGCACATATACGAAATTATCTCTTCACACATGCCGGTTGGGCTTGGAATAGAAATTAACTTCTCCAACTGCTCAATATAATAGTTTTGATATGAATCAAAAATCATTTTATCCCTTCTTTCAGAATTTTATTTCATAGTAAATATAGCCAAAACCACTTGCTCACTAAGACAAACAGAGGAACCGGAGCATCTAATTCAGAAAAAACATCTCTACTCAGACTCCTCCATTTCGATTCTCAAATCATCAATCGGCGCAAGTGAAAACGCCTCTGTTCGATCACAGAACACGACTATCCGCTCACGAATGCTGTATGTACAGGTGTAAAGCACAAGATCATGTCCGCTATTTTGAACGGCTTCCACCTCTGTTGGCTTCAACGTACAGATCTTCACGACTTTATAGTAATTTTCGATCCCGTCCATATCTACAAAAAAGACGCCGGCTCCGATTTCAACATCAAAAAGAGGTCCGAAATGGCTGTCATAGTGATGGGCGGCAATTACAAAATCATCCGTCCTTGAGGAGCCGAATTGTCGGCAAGGAGCAATTTTGAGTCTTTCATAGTCCCACTCCGACATCACCGGAAGTTCCATTTTAAGATCGGGAATAAATAAATAGCCCACATAGCCATAGCCTTCAATCTCCACGACAGGCATCTTCGGTGAAAGAACCGTCTCTTGCACATCCGGCGACTCATTAAATCTCTGCGCAGCATCTGTTTTCCCGGCATTGAGATAGGCTTTCACGTCTCCAAGAAGGCTTTGCGCTTCCTTCCCTGCTCGTACATCCTCAAAGCAATTATACGCGAAAAGAGATAGTGCTGAAAAAATCAACACCATCCCTGCAATCAAAAAGAATATGCCTGTTTTTTTAGGCTTTTTCATTCTTTCGCCTCTTTACGTATATGCTTTACTTTGCCTATTTGAAAACCTTGCTCGTGCTTGGCAACCATGATACCACATACAATACTAGATTTCGATGGGGCTTCTCCGGATATTTGAAAGATTACAGACAGCTCCGCTACGACAATCTGCTAAGCGCTAAGAACACCAAGTCGGATAAATCTCTTCGTTTATAAAAAGCTGAAGATGTCGAGTTGGTTTGTCTCGCTTAAATCCTCTAACATTGCGAGATTGCGAAGAGCTTCTATTGCCGTCTTATTGAGTTTGGCTCGCGCGCTGAGGTCTTCAATAGAAAGGAATTCCCCTTCTTCTCTCACTTCTGCAATGGCCTGCGCTGCATTTTCACCCACTCCTGCGATCGAGCGAAGCGGCGGAAGAACCTTTCCGTCCTCGAGCAGAAATTTATGGGGATGCGAAGCATAGAGTTTGGGGGTTGCAAAATCGAGTCCTCTCGCATACATCTCATAGACGACTTCGATGAGGGCAAGAGATTCACTCTCTTTATCTTTTCCTCTACTCTCTTCTCTGGGCGCCAGCAACTCTTCTAAAGCCGCATCGAGTCCTCTGCACATGCGTGCTGTATCAAACGTATCGACCTTCGTGCTGAAATACGCCGCATAAAAAGCTGCCGGTGCATGGAGTTTGTACCAGGCGATGCGAAAACCGTTGAGCACATAGGCGACTGCATGGGCTTTGGGAAACATATAGCCCATCTTGTTGCATGAATCGATGTACCACTGATCAATTCCCGCTTCCTGCATGGCGCAGATTTCCTCTTCCGTAAGTCTGGTCCCTCCCTTGACCTTGCCCATGATATCAAAGGACATAGCGCGAGAAAGACCCTTTTGCTGACAATAGATCATGATCTGCTCTCGCGTCGCGATGACATGTTTGAAGTCGACCGTGCCGTCTCGGACAAGTTCCTGAGCATTTCCCGCCCAAACATTGCTTCCATGACTGAGCCCTGATACGCGAACGAGATCTTCAATCCCTGAAATGTGAACTTCGTTTAAAATTCCTCGGGTGAAAACCGTGCCGAACTCGGGTACACCGAGTGTCCCCTTTCCGAGAGACCATCTATAATCCTTCAGTCCAAGCACATCGACACCGTTAAAAAGACGTAGGACTTCTTTGTCGCGCAGAGATATGTCATGAGGTGAATAGCCCGAGAGCACCTCCAAGTCGTGCAGGAGCGTCGGAACATCATGCCCGAGGATGTCGAGCTTCATCAGCCTCCCTTTTAGCGCATCATAATCAAAGTGCGTCGTAATGACACCGCTTGCTGCGTTATGCGCCGGATATTGAATAGGAGTAAACTCATAGATCGATACACCTCGCGGAATCGTGATGATCCCGGCCGGATGCTGTCCTGTGCTTCTTCTAATTCCCTCAAGCCGGGAGCTGATTCGGTTGATCTCCGGCTCCGGAAGAGTCTTTCCTCTCGCTTCAAAATACGATTTCGTATACCCATAGGCGGTTCTGTCTTTGATCGCACTGACCGTGCCGCCCTTAAAGACCAAGTCTTCACCGAAGAGCTCGCCCGTGTACGCTTGTATCTGCAGCTGAATAGCGGGTGAAAAGTTGAGATCGATGTCGGGCTCTTTGTTTCCGTCGAATCCTATGAATGACTCAAAGGGGATATTGAATCCGTCTTGATACATCCATTTGCCGCAACCGGGACATCGTTTTTCAGGCATGTCAAATCCGTTCTCCACACCCGGATCTTCATTGAATTCAAAATATGCACATTCGCTACAAGCGTAGTGAGCAGGAAGGGGATTTACCTCCGTAATTCCAGCCATCGTGGCGGCAAAAGAGGATCCTACACTTCCGCGGCTTCCAACGATAAATCCCATTTCCTCAGAACGGATGACGAGTTTTCTCGCTGCGATATAGAGCACCGCATAGCCGTTTCCGATGATCCCCTGCAGTTCATCGTCTAAACGCTCACGCACAGGTTCAGGAAGTGGTTTGCCATATATTGACTCCGCCTTTTCAAAGCAAATCTCCTTTAAAAGTTCATCGCTGTTGTCGATCGTGGGCGGATACTTTCCCTTTTTCAGCGGCTGAAGCTGAGGAATTGCATCGGAAATCTTTTTTGGATTGTCGATGACGATCTCTCTCGCCCTCTCCTCACCCAGGAAAGCAAACGCGCGGAGCATCTCCCCCGTGCGAAGGAATGCATGGCCCGCCCTTGTTTCCAGCGAATATCCCCTCTTTTGCCCTTCGCGAACAATATTTCTATAGAGATAATCCTCTCGATCCAGATATCGGCTGTGGGTTGTGGCCACAATCGGAATCTCAAGACTATCGGCTACATCGCGGATACGCAGTTGGATCTCCACAATATCGTCCATACTTCTCACATTCTCACGATCGATAAGTACGTGATGAGAAACGGAAGGTTGGAGTTCAATATAATCATAGAGCGAGGCAATACTTTGAAGCCTCTCCATCGGCTCGCCGTTGAACACCGCTTCAAAGAGCTCTCCGGTGCCGTCGCCGCTGCCGAGAAGGAAATGATCGCCGAGCGTCCGCAGACGGCTCTTTGGGATGGCCGGACCTCTCCTGTCGAGATGGTTCAGGTTGGCATCGCTCAGCAGCTCGTAGAGAATGGGAAAAGCCCCTTCTTTTGCCGCAAGAAGCGTAAACGTATACTTTCGCGAACTGATGAGATAAAACGCATCGTCCGCCAGTGCATTGAGTTCTGAAAACGTGCGAATTCCTTCATGGTGATAGCGCATCAAGATAGAGCTGAGAATTCTCCCACAGACCATGGCATCATCGAGCGCCCTGTGATGCTGCGTCTGCTTGATCTTGAGCTCTCTTGCCATGCGCTTGAGATTGTGTGTTCTCAGTTCCGGATGAGATAAATAACTGAGGGCCAAGGTATCGACCGTCTGATTTGTAAAGTCTCTGCCAATGGAGCGAAGTCCCTCTCGAAGAAAAGAGCTGTCAAAATCACTGTTATGAGCAGCAATCGGGGCATCCCCGATAAAATCCATAAGTTTGTTTAGCGAGTCTTCCAGAGAGGGAGCGCCATCGACCATGGCCTGCGTAATACCGGTCAGTTTTGTCGTGAATTCCGGGATCAGCTGATTCGGCCTCACAAAGGTCGAAAATGTATCTACAATTTCGAAATTGTGGATCCTTGCCGCCCCTATCTCAACAATCTCATCCCTGTCCGGGCGAAGACCGGTCGTCTCAAAGTCCAGAGCGACAAACGTTCCGTCAAAGGCCACATCGTCGCTTGCTGAAAAAGGTGGCGTCTCATCGTCATAGAGGACACCCTCCATGCCGTAGATGACTTTGATCGGCAGTTTTTGCGCCAGTGAACTGAGCCTCGGATAGGACAGAAGATTCATCCGATCAGTAATAGCGATCGCTTCCATTTCATAGTGAATCGCTCTTTCAAGGAGTGCATCGGCATTGACGATGCCGTCAACCTCGCTCATATTCGTCAACGCACTGAGCTCCACTCGATGAACTTCGCAGTCATCTCCGGGAATCTCGGGTGCCTCCACCTCTTGAATTCTTTGCGGCTGGAGAATCATGCTGTTTTCATACTCACTATAGCTGAGCTGACCTCGGATTCGATAGTGCCTGCCTTTTGCCAACCTCTCATCAATGGCTTCCTGCTCTTTCGGAGAGGCAAAGAGAGTAAAAGCCAGAGAACTGCTCCCGTCATATATAGCGCCTGAATAAATCAGGCGATCATTCTTTGTCCTGCGCATATCGAGAGATATCAGCTCTCCCTCGATGACGAGCCCCTTTTGAGGTCCCTGCTCAAGTGCATCTAAAATAAAAGAAGTCCTCGGAGTGACTTCTCCAAAATATTTTACCCTCCTCTTTCTTTGAGTCCTTTTCTCAGGAGCGGGCGGAGCGGAGGCGCTAAACTTTTCCACCTCGCGGCGAATTCTCTCGGCGATCTCTTCTCTTTGCGAGAGCCCAAGCGACTCCTCAATAAACGACAGACTGTCAAGTGCGACAGGCTCCTGTACTTCCTCAACAGGTTTTTCTTCTTCCGGCGGCTCTGAATATAGAGAGCCCTTTACGTCCCCTCTCTCCCAATTTCTATACTCGTCAACGAGTCTCTTCCACACCTCTTCCGACTCGCTGAATCGATACTCTCCCTCCACTTCTACAAGATCGGCATCGATATCGAGATGAAAGAGGCTTTCTCTTAAAAAATCCGATTCTTGCCACCCGCTTACATCCTTTACCCGTACACAAAAGCCTGTCTCTTGCTCGATAGCGTCGCAAAACGCATCCAAATGTTCTTCCTGCGCTCCCTGCGTATAAAGAAAGAGTTCAAGCTTGGAAGAGTAAAAGATAGCGCGAACGAGTTTCGCACCGGTGAAAAAGTGATTGAGTCTATCGGTTAAGAGTGACATTGGCCATCCTTTCTATTTCATCCAAAAGCGCATCGACCAAGTGGTCCTGCGGAAGTTTCGCCACAACCTCTCCCTTTCGAAAAAGAAGACCTTCTTTGACGCCCCCTGCTATCCCGACGTCGGCATCCCTTGCTTCACCGGGACCGTTTACGGCACAACCCATCACAGCTACCTTTAGCGGGATATTGATTCCTTCAACGGCCTTCATCACTTGATCGACCATCGCAAGAAGGTCAATTTTCGTTCTCGCACACGTCGGACAGGAGATGAGCTCAAAGCCTTGGCGAAGACCCAAGGAGCGCAATATCTCCTTGGCCGGAGCGATCTCTTCTTCAGGAGATGCGCTGACGGAAACACGTATGGTATCTCCGATCCCGTCACTTAAAAGCGTTCCGATGCCGACTGAACTTCTGACAATAGAGGTCGAAGGCGGCCCCGCTTCCGTTACGCCGAGATGAAGCGGATAATCAAACTCGCGAGAAATTGCGCGATTAACCGAGATGTTTAGCGAGACATCACTGGCTTTTGCGCTGAGAACGAGATCGTCAAATCCCTCGTCTTCAAAGAATGCCACACTTCTGCGAAGGCTCTCCAGCATCGCCGATTCTTTGTCTTGCAGGCGCTCCAAAATCTCCCTCTCTACACTCCCGCTGTTGACGCCGATGCGGATGGGAATCCTCTTGCCTGCAGCAGTGCGAATAATCTCTTTCAGCCTGCTCTTTGGAATATTTCCGGGATTGATGCGTATTTTATCGGCTCCGTACTCCATCGCCGACAGAGCCATATCGGCATCAAAGTGAATATCGGCGATCAAAGGGATATGAATCTCTCTTTTAATCGCCTTCAACGCATGCGCGCTTTCTATATCGGGCACGCTGACGCGGATAAGCTCACAGCCGAGATTCTCTAATCTTCGGATCTGTTGCACCGTGGCTTCTATGTCCCTCGTGTCGGTATTGGTCATCGACTGAATCGTAACGGGATTGTCGCCCCCAATCCCGACGCTTCCAACCCGAACACTTCTCGTCTTCCTTCTCACTAAAAAAGCCTCGTGACATCTTGATAGGTGATAAAAACGGCAAAGAGCAGAAGAAGCACTAACCCGACAGTATGGACGATTCCCTCTTTTTCCGGAGGAACGGGCTTTCCTCGAACGATCTCAATCAGTATGAAAAGCAGCCTCCCTCCGTCAAGGGCGGGAAGCGGCAGGAGATTGACGACGGCAAGATTGAGAGAAATATAGGCCGTCAACAGCGCTACTTCGACGATGCCTCCTCTTGCGCTTTCACCGACAACCGTCGCCAGTCCGACGGGACCGACCACTCCTTCTAAACCGGCTTTTCCGGTAAATAGGTCTCTAAAAAAGCCAAGCATCATCGCCAGAAGAAATCTCATTTGTTTCACCGTTGAGACAAAGGCGCTCACAGGGTTTCTCGATATGCCTCGAACAATTCCGATGACCATTCTGCCTTCACTCTCGATCGGAGTCACACAAAAGCTGAGTTTTTCTTCGGATCGTTCGACGACGATTTCGATTTCGCTCTCCGCTTCTCCGATTAAAATAAGGGCTTCCTCCCAGACAGTGACAGATTTCCCGTCAATAGATAGGATGGTGTCTCCCGCCAGTATGCCTGCTTCCTCGGCAGGAGAGCCGGCGATGACCTCTGAGAGAGTCAGCGTAGGCTGACCGATACCTATATTGATGGTGAGCAGAATGACAAATGCCAGGATCAAGTTCATGACGGCTCCGGCTGCAATGACGCCGAATCTTTTACGTGGCGATTTCGATGTAAAGCTGTCCTCAGCGTCGCTCTCGCTGTCTTCTCCCTCCATTTTGACAAAGCCTCCCAGAGGGAACGCTCTTAAAGCATAGACAGTGCCTTCCCTTTCTTTTTTCAAGACGGCAGGGCCCATGCCGAGGGCAAACTCATGAACTCGGATTCCTGCCCGCTTTGCCATGACATAATGACCCAATTCATGAACGAAGACAATGATATTAAATACGAGGACAAAACTGATCAGTGTCCTAAACAAAATATTCCTCCAAAAAATCTCTGACGACTTCTTTTCTCTCCAGAAGCTCCTGCAGAGACGGTTGTTCTATCTTTCCAATTCTATCCATTGATCGGCCAATCCAATCAGTAATGTCATAAAATCCGGCTTTGCCTTCCAAATATTTTTCCACCATCCATTCATTTGCCACATTGAGGACCATCGGCCGGTCTCCTCCCTCTTTCAGGGCTTCGACACAGAGAGAGAGTCCCGGAAATCGCCTGTGATCAACAGAAGAAAACTCTAAAGTTCCCACTGAAAGCAAATCCGCCCTCGGGTAATCGTTTTTAAGCCGATGAGGATAGCTCAGCGCATAGCTGATTGGCAGGCGCATATCCGGCGTTCCGAGCTGGGCGATGATGGAGCCGTCTTCAAACTGCACCATCGAATGAATGATGCTCTGCCGGTGGATGAGAACCTCGACTTCCTCAGGCGTCATGTCAAAGAGCCAGCAAGCTTCCATCACTTCCAATCCCTTATTAATCAAGGTGGCCGAATCGATTGTGATCTTTGAGCCCATCGACCAGTTCGGATGGCACAATGCCCGGCGCGCATCGGCTCGAGCGATCTCTTCTCTGTTCATATCCCGAAACGCTCCGCCTGAAGCGGTAAGATACAGTTTTTCCGGCCTTTGACCGGGCGAGGCGTTGAGACACTGCCAGATGGCAGAGTGCTCGGAGTCAACCGGGAATATGCGTGATCCGCTTCTTTTTGCCGCTTCCATCATAAGCTCGCCCGCGCAAACGAGGCTCTCTTTATTGGCAAGTGCTATGTCTCTTCCGCAGGAAGCGAGCGTCATGGACGGGACTAATCCCGCCGTTCCTACGATGGCGTTCAACACGATATCGACGGGAAATCCACGCAGAAACTCGGACATATCATCTGCTGAGTACACATGGATATGGGGGAATCTCCGCCTCGCTTCTTGAAGCGCCTTGTCGTCAGTCACCAGAACATGCGAGAGGCAAAACCTGGATACGATCTCTTCAAGCACCTTGAGATTGGTATGCACGCTGACAAACGTAAGAGCAAATCGATCTGAATGGAGATCGATCACATCCAATGCGCTTTTTCCAATAGAGCCTGAGGCCCCTAAAATGCCGACACTCTTCACATATCCTCCTACTCCGAGTCATTATACCATCTATCAGGCATGTAAAAGGAGAGGCATGCGATGCCTCTCCGCATTTTCATATTTAAAAACTTATACGATAAATCCCAGCATGAGATAAAGGAGAACGGCAACCGGTAAAACACTGTCGAATCGATCCATGATGCCGCCGTGGCCGGGGATGATAAATCCGAAGTCCTTGATTTCACTTTTTCTCTTGATATACGACGCGACGAGATCTCCAAGGGTGGCAAGCATCGAGCCGAAGATCGAAAAGAAAAACACACCGATAAAGCTCGCCCCTGAAACGAAGATCAGCTTAAAGAGAGCTGCCACCACGACGCCGGCTACGATTCCGCCCGCAAAACCTTCGAGCGTCTTATTCGGGCTGATATGAGCGGCAATCTTTCTCGTGCCGAAAAAGGTCCCGACATAATAAGCGGCCGTGTCACTGACCCAAGCGACAATGAAGACGAGAAGATACACTCTCTCCGGACCGAATTCGATCAGTCTCCAAAGCAGATAAAAGGGAATCGTCACATAGGAAAAGCAAAAATAGCGTGCGACGACTTGCTGAAGATCTTCTCGAAGAAAGAGCATCTGCACGAGAATGCTTACAATCAGATAGCTGAACATCATGACGAAAGCAAGATCTGTCGGCATAAAGAAAATAATACTCACAAAGAGTGCACTCAATAGGTCATCGAGTCGAAAGGACACTTTAAATGCCCGCTTTAATTCTACCATTGCCAACATCGTCACCAGAATCATTGCAATTTTAAGAGTCGTTCCTCCTAAAACCAAGAACAGGACAAGCAGAGCGAGGCCGACGACGGCACTGACGATTCTCGTAATCATTTTTCTTCTATTCCTCCATAGCGTCGGGATCTGGAACCGTATTCCTCCAAGGCCTTCTCAAAAGCCCCGGTATCAAAGTCCGGCCAAAAAAGGTCCGTAAAGTATAATTCGCTATATGCACTCTGATAGAGGAGAAAATTGCTCAGGCGCAATTCTCCGCTTGTGCGAATAATCAAATCGGGGTCGGGCATGCCGGCCGTATAGAGCTTGGATGAAAACAGCTCCTCATCGGCCTTCGCCACTCCTTCTTTAAGAAGAGCGTTCACCGCAGACAGGATCTCTGCCCTCGCGCCGTATCCCAAAGCAATATTCACCTGGATCGACTTCCCCTCAGCGGTCAATTCCTGTGTCTTTTTTAAAACTTTTCGTACAGAGAGCGGAAAGAGCGTCAAGTCTCCAAGAAAAACGACTCGCATCCCCTCATCGATCATCTCCTGAATTTCGCGCTGAAAATACTCGCTGATCAACGAAAACAAGAACTGGACTTCCTCTAAGGGACGAGAGAAATTCTCCGTCGAGAAAGCATAGAACGTCAGGTATTCAATCTCCTTCGCTCTGGCGTATTTGATAATACGCTTGAGATTGTCGGTTCCGGCTCGATGTCCTCGGTTTCGGGGAAGTCCCCGTTCCTTCGCCCATCTGCCGTTTCCGTCCATGATAAAGGCGACGTGACGTGGAATCACTACACCTCCATAATCTCGTTGATTTTTTCGTCTACCAGAGCATCAATTCTCTTGATCGCCTCATCCACTTTTTCTTGCACATCCTCTTCCAGGCGTTTTGCTTCGTCTTCACGAAGAGTGGAATCCTTGAGATCTTTTTTAATCGCATCGTTGGCCGTTCTTCTGTCGTTGCGGACGGCAATTTTTGCCTCTTCACCCATTTTTTTAATGAGTTTTGTAAGCTCTCGGCGATTTTCTTCTGTCAACATCGGAATGACGAGGCGAATCATTTTTCCGTCATTACTGGGATTAATCCCCAATTCCGACATCTGTATCGCTTTTTCGATTGGCCCTATCATCGACTTGTCATACGGCTGAACTGTCAACAATCTCGGCTCCGGCGCAGCAATATTTGCCATCTGATTGAGCGGTGTATCCGTGCCATAGTAATTGACGCGAATGCGATCGAGAAGCATGGGATTTGCCCGTCCTGCACGAACGCTCTGCATTTCCCTCTGCAGATAACTCAATGCCTTGGCAATCTGTGTTTCTAAAACTGATAATGCTTGACTACTCATGCTCCCTCCTGATGATGGTTCCGTCTGTTAGCGACTCAAGGGCACGGATGAGGCTTTTCTCCGCCTTCATGGAGAAGACAAAACTCGGGATGTCGTTCTCGCGCAAGAGTGTGGCGGCCGTCTGATCCATGACCTGTAAATCCAGATCCAATATTTCCTTATAGGTCATTTTATCAAACTTACGGGCATTTTCATAGATCTTAGGATCTTTATCGTACACTCCGTCGATCGTCTTGGCAAAGAGGACAAGCTGTGCATCAATTTCAGCCGCTCGCAGAGCTGCCGTCGTATCTGTGGAAAAGAAAGGATTTCCCGTCCCTCCGCTAAAAATGACAATTCTCCCTTTTTCAAGGTGGTTGACGGCTCGACGGCGAATATACGGTTCAGCCACTTTCGGCATTTCAATGGCACTCATGACGCGCGTGGGTACCTCGAAGGACTCGATGGCATCCTGCAGCGCCAAACCGTTAATAACTGTGGCAAGCATCCCCATATAATCAGCTGTGGAGCGATCCATATTTTCACTGGAGCGTCCTCTCCAAAAATTGCCTCCGCCGACTACGATCGCCAGCTTGTGTCCATCCTGATGCAAAGCGACAATCTGGCCGGCGATGTTCCTTACGACGTCATCGTCGATTCCAAAGCCGGATTCGGGAGCCAGCGCTTCTCCGCTGAGCTTTAATAATACGCGTCTGCTTTTCATATGAGAGCCTCCTAAAAAAAGAGAACACAGAGTGTTCTCTTATTGCATTTGTTTGGCTACTTCGGCAGCAAAGTCCTCACTCTTTTTCTCCAAACCTTCTCCGACTTCATAGCGAACCATAGTGACCACTTCGATCTCTTTTCCGAGTTCTTTTTCTCGGTTGGCCACCAGTTTTCCTACGTTCAGGTCGGAATCTTTAATAAAAGTCTGTTCTAAGAGACAAGCTTCCTGCAGTTGCTTTTGGAGTCTTCCTTCGACCATTTTTTCGATGATATTGGCAGGACGTCCCTTTTTGCCCTGTGCTTCGAGCTCGGCGTTCTCATTTTGCGCCTGGTGCAAGAGCACTTCTCTTTCAGATGCGATAAATCCTTCATCGACATAGTCGCGGCTGATATAGCGCGGCGACATTGAAGCCACCTGCATGCAGAGATCTTTTCCAAGATCGGCGAGCTCTTCTTTGGAAGCTTCGCTCTTCAGGCCGACGACAGCTGCAATCAGGCTGTTGCCATGAAGATATCCATAGAGATATCCGCCTTCCATCTTCTCTGCCTGGAAGCGGCGAAGGTTCATATTCTCTCCAATGCGGGCGATCATGTCATTGAGGGAATCCTCCACGCTCTTTTCGCCTCCGGCCAAAGGAAGGGCCTTCAGGGCCTCGAGATCTGCAGGCTCTCCTGCCAGTACCGTAGCGGCAACTTTTTCAACGTAAGAACGGAATTCCTCGTTCTTTGCGACAAAATCCGTCTCGGAGTTGACTTCTACCAGAGCTGCTTTTTTACCGTCTTCACTGATTTCCATCGCAAGAAGACCTTCAGCCGCAATGCGACCGCTCTTTTTTGCCACTTTTACAAGTCCGCGCTCACGAAGCAGATTGACGGCTTCCTGCACATTTCCCCCGGTCTCTTCCAGTGTTTTTTTGCAGTCGAGCATTCCGGCGCCTGTAATCTCGCGAAGTTCTTTAATTTCCTTGGTTCCGAACATCTTATTCTTCCTCCTCATCTGACTCTTCTTCGGGGAGTGATTCATCTTCTATTTCTTCTGCCGGTTCATCCATTTCTTCATCGTCTTCAGCTTCCATGGCGGCTTTTCCTTCGATCACAGCATTCGTCATGGCATTGCTAAAGAGTTTGATAGCGCGGATGGCGTCGTCATTTCCGGGAATCGGATAGTCGACCTGATCCGGGTCACAGTTCGTATCTACAATGCCGATAACGGGAATGCCGAGAAGTCTCGCTTCGTGTATGGCCAGTTTTTCTTTCACTTGATCGATGACAAATACGGCATCGGGAAGTTGATCCATGTCTCGGATGCCGTCGTAGATGCGATGGAGCTTTTCTTTTTCTCTGGTGAGAAGCATGACTTCTTTTTTGGGCAAGTTTTCAAATGTTCCGTCTTCTTCCATCTCTTCTAGCTCAAACAGATATTCGATTCGCTTGCGGATCGTGGCGAAGTTCGTCAAAAGCCCGCCTTTCCAGCTCTGATTGACATAGAACATGCCGGCGCGCTTGGCTTCCTGTTCGATCGCCTCGCGGGCCTGTTTCTTTGTCCCTACATAGAGAATCTTCTTTCCCTGTGAGGAAAGATCGCGCACAAATTCATAGGCCTCTTCCAGCTTTTTCAGCGACTTCTGCAAGTCAATGATGTAGATGCCATTGCGCTCGGTATAAATATAGGGTTTCATTTTGGGGTTCCAGCGCTTGGTCTGATGACCGAAATGGACACCGGCTTCGAGTAAACTTTTCATTGAAACAACGGACATAACGATTTCCTCCTTGTTTGTCCTCCCTGCTCCTCACCCTTTTCGGGCACAAGTTGGTCTGTGAGCAGGTGTGTATTTTGACCTCAATTATTGTACTACAGCTTAACGACTACAGCAATAAGAAAAAACGACGATTCATCCGACGATTCATCGTTTATTTTCCTATTCTTATTTTTTCTTTTCCTTATATGAGCATTCTCTATTGCTGCATACGATCTGACCTGAATTCCTCCCCTTGCCTTCCACCAGTGCACTTCCGCATTCCGGACAATTCCTTCCGACCGGCTTATCCCAAACGGCAAAGCGACATTCCGGAAAGTTGCTGCAGCCATAGAAGATCTTGAGCTTCTTTGTCTTTCGCTCAACGACCTCCCCATCAGCACATAGAGGACATTTCACGCCGATTTCCTTAAGAATAGGCTTTGTGTTTCTACATTCCGGATAATTGCTGCATGCATAGAAACTCCCCTTGATCGTCTTTTTGATAAGCATGGGAGAACCGCATTTTTCACAGTTCAAATCGGTCACTTCGCTTAGATCGTACTTTTTGATGCGCTCATCCGCTTGTTTTACCAGCGGTTTCAAAACAGAGTAGTACTCACGTATAACGTCTTGCCAAGGAAGCTTCTCGTCGCTTATGGCATCAAGTCTTTCCTCCATCTGTGCCGTAAATTCAGGCTCTACAAACTGAAGGAAGTTTTCTTCCATAATGTTGTTAGTGATTTCACCCAGTTCTGTTGGAACCAAAGACTTCTTTTCCTTGGTGACATAGCCTCTTTTGGTGATGGTATAAAGAGTCGGTGCATAAGTACTCGGCCGTCCGATTCCCTTTTCCTCCATCTCTTTTATGAGGCTTGCTTCTGTGTAGCGGGAGGGCGGCTGCGTAAACTTCTGCTGAGTATCGATTTTTTGAAGAGCGGGTTTTTCACCTGTCTTCATCTCAGGCAGCTCCACGGCATCTGTTCGCATCTCATATACTTTCTGGAAGCCGTCAAAGATTCGAACCTCGCCTTTAGCCCTTGCCAGCACATCTTCGCCTTCTATTTCTACGGTCGTCGAGAAGAAGCGGGCACTGCTCATCTGGGAAGCCATGAAGCGATTCCAGATCAGCTCGTACAGGCGATACTCATCTCGCGAGAGATATGCCTTGATGCTTTCAGGCGTTCTTGCCGGAGAAGTGGGTCGAATCGCCTCATGAGCGTCCTGCGCATTTTTTCCGGCGCCTCCGGCTCTTCTGTGTGAATATTTCTCACCGAATTCTTCTGTAATATATTCTTTTGCCTGTGCCAGCGCTTCGTCTGAAATCCTTGTGGAATCAGTACGCATATAAGTAATCAGTCCTTCACTTCCCCTCTGCAGGCGAATTCCCTCATAGAGTCTCTGTGCCGTCATCATCGTCTTGGATGCGGAGAAATTGAGTTTAAAAGACGCCTCCTGCTGAAGGGTGCTCGTCGTAAAAGGAGGATACGGCGCGCGCACTCTCTCCTTTTGTTCTATATTTGCAACACTGAACTCCAGCCCTTTGAGCCTTCTTTCCAACTCTCGGGCATCTGTTTCATTGTCAATATGAAGTTTCTTCCCACCGACCTGTATGACATCTGCGGAAAAACTTTTACCCTGCTCATTTTTCATTTTGAGCGCAAATGTCCAGTACTCTTCGCTGACAAATGCGCGGATTTCACGTTCTCGAAGCATGATGAGCCGCATAGCGACAGATTGTACTCGCCCGGCACTCAAGCCCTTCATCACCTTTCTCCACAGAATCGGACTGATGGAATACCCAACCAGACGATCGAGGATTCTCCTCGCCTGCTGAGAATCCACGAGGTCTTCGTCGATAGCTCGCGGAACCTTCATCGCCTTGCGTACAGCATCCTTCGTGATTTCCTGAAACACGACGCGAGACGTTTTTTCGGGCTCCAGTTTCAGCGCGTGCGTCAGATGCCACGCAATGGCCTCTCCTTCACGGTCGGGGTCAGTGGCAAGAATGACCTTGTCCGCCTTCGCCATCTCTTTTTTCAGAGCCGCAATCGTCGGTCCTTTTCCCCGTATCGTTATATATTCCGGGGTAAAATTATTGTCGATATCGATGCCCATTTTGCTCTTGGGCAGATCTCGGACATGTCCGAGAGAAGCTCGGACGGTATAGTTCCTTCCAAGGTATTTTTCAATTGTCTTTGCTTTTGCCGGTGACTCGACGATCACGAGTGTTTGAGCCATCTGTCCTCCTCACAGTTGTTCTTCTATGTCGTACAAGGGAGAAGCCCCCTGAAAGATGAGCCAATTCGGTCCTCGGCTCATCGGTTCATCAATATTTCCCGGAAGCACCCATAGATTTCTTCCCAATGTCAAAGCATGAGAAGCCGTATTCATCGTTCCGCTTCGCACAGAGCTCTGGATGATGATCACATCTTGGCACAAGGCGGCCAGGATTCTGTTTCGCCTGGGAAAGTTTTCCGGCCGAACGGCGCTTCCCGGCGCAAACTCGGTAATAAATAGATGGCCTGCCGCAAGCATCCTTGCGCGCAGCTCTCTATTTCGCTTCGGATAGTCACTCTCAAGAGAAGACCCTAGAACCGCAATGCTGGGAATTCCATGCTTTATAGCCGCCTCGTGGGCGCATGCATCAACCCCCAAGGCAAAGCCGCTGACTATCACTATATCATGAGACCTGAGTTTTTCAACAATCATTGTGCACTGGCGACGTCCGTAGGCAGTCGGATTCCTTGTCCCTACGATACACACGCCCTTCTTATGGAGAAGCTCCACATTCCCCTGTGCATACAGTGCCTCAACCGGTTCACTCAGATCATTGAGGCCCGCAGGGTAACATTCCGGAAATATTTTCATCAAATCCTCCTCTCTTCTTCACTGTAGCGAAAGGGAGGAGGCAAAAAACGAATTGATTCTATCTTTCCTGAATGAACCGGCTGACAAATGTCCTGCGATGAATGGGACTTGGGCCGTAGTCGCGAAGCGCCTGCAGATGCGCCGCCGTCCCATATCCCTTATTTGTGTCAAAACCATACTCCGGATATCTCTCATGCATCGAGCGCATATAGCGGTCACGCGTCACTTTAGCAAGAATCGATGCCGCCGCAATCTCATTGCTCTTGTCGTCTCCACCGATGAGAGAGCGCTGCGGAAGATCCGTCTTCAGATCCATCGCATCGACGAGAAGATAGTCCGGCGCCGTCTCCATCAATTCCACCGCCACAAGCATCGCCTGACGAGTCGCTTCAAGGATGTTGAGCTCATCAATCTGTCTCTCGGTGAAAGAGACGACGGAAAAGGCGATCGCCTTTTCCTCAATGGCAAGTGCCAGTTCCTCCCTTCGCTTTTCACTGAGGCGTTTTGAGTCGCGCAGGCCGTATATTGGCTTGTCTTCATCTAATATGACGCAAGCGACCGTGACGGGGCCGGCAAGAGGACCTCTTCCCACCTCATCAAGCCCTGCAATATATCGATATCCCTCAGCTCTTGCTTGCCCGGAAAACATCGATTTTTCGATATATTCAGCCCGGATGCCCAACTCCCGCTGAGCTCGCTTTATAAGCCGGATTGCGCCCGCCTCTTTTCGAACCGAAAGGATGGCGATGGCGTCCTCGGGAGTCAAGAGTCCGTCTTTCATCGCCTGATCGATCTCTTTCAGACTAAGGGCGTTCAAGGCTGATCCTGCCGATCTTGGCCGAGCGAAACTCATCGAGCAACATGACGGCTGTCCTCTCTTCGTCGATCCTGCCCCCGGAAATAATCGCTCCTCTTCGCTTCGCTATGGCTTCAAACACTTCCTCGGGATGACCGCTCTCGCTGACATCGTATCTCGCCTCAAGAACCCCCGGATACAACTCTCGCAACGTTTTGATCAACTCTATTGCAAGGCGAGTTGTATCGAGCACCAAGTCATTGATCGATCCCAAAAAAGCAAGATGAAGTGCCTTCTTCTGATCGATAAATTTAGGCCACAAGATGCCCGGAGTATCGAAGAGCTCCAAATCCTTTCTCAATCTCACCCACTGTTTTCCTCTGGTGACACCCGGCCGGTCTTCAATGCGTGACGTCGTCCTTCCGACGAGTCGATTGATCAGAGAAGACTTTCCGACATTTGGAACACCGATGACCATGAGGCGGATCGGACGCGGTTTTCTTCCCTGTCTTCTGTTTTTTTCATGCACAAATGCGCCCTCGCGCAGGATAAGGGCGATCAATTCAGCAGTATTGTCGCTTCTGGCATTGAATGCCAAGGTTTTCAGGCCTTCTTTTGAAAACGCCTCTGTCCACTCCCGATTGACGCAAGGATCGGCCAGATCTGCCTTGTTTAACAATAGAAGTCTCTTTTTCCCCTGCAGAAGATCGGCAAACATCGGATTTTCGCTTGCCAGAGGCGCTCTCGCGTCGCGCAATTCCAGCGCCACATCGACGAGTTTGAGATGACTTTGCACCATATCCCGGGCTTTTTTCATATGACCCGGATACCATTGAATATGCAACACTTCCTCCAAACAAGAGAAAAGAACTGCCTACGCAGCTCTTAACGCATTCTCTCTTTTACTTTGGCGGCCTTTCCTACTCGGTCGCGGATATACAGCAGACGCGCCCTGCGCACTTTACCTTTGCGCACGACTTCGATTTTTTCGATCATAGGTGAATGGATCGGAAAAGTCTTTTCCACACCGACGTTGCCGGAAAGTTTGCGCACTGTAAAGCGCTCCTGAACTCCTCCCTGCTGGCGCTTGATGACGAGTCCTTCAAAGACCTGGATGCGGCCTCCGCTTTTCCCCTCTTTCAGACGCTGATGAACACGCACGGTATCACCGACGCGAAACTCAGGAATATCGGTTTTTAAAAATTCACTCTCAATGTCGCGAATAATGCTTTCGTTCATGAGATGTCCTCCTTCGACAATTTTCTTATGAGTTCGATCACCTTCTCGGGATAAATCCCTTCTTGAAGGCCTTTTGCGATCATGTCCGGCCTCCTGTGCAAAGTCAGTCTGACCTGCTCTTCGAGCCGATAATCGCGGATATTTTGATGATGACCACTCAAGAGAATCTTCGGGACTTCGAGTCCTTCGAACTCTTCGGGTCGTGTGTACTGATGGTATTCAAGAAGGCCGCATACATGTGACTCTTCTTGAAGCGACTCTTCGCAGATGACACCGGGCAGACAGCGCATAACGGCATCTATCAGCACCAAGGCCGCCAATTCTCCTCCGCTGAGAATGTAGTCTCCGATCGAGATTTCCTCGTCAACCCATGTGTCGATCACTCGTTGATCGAGTCCTTCATAATGGGAACAGATGAGGGTCAACTCTTTTTTTTCTGCCAGTTCCTGCACTTTCTTCTGTGTCAGGAGATTTCCCCTCGGAGAGAGATGGACGATGTATCCGCTGTCATGGCGAAGGGCATCAAAGAGCGGTTGGGCAAGAAGCACCATGCCGGCCCCTTCACCATATGGATAATCATCAGCTTTTCGGTGTTTATTCGTCGAATAGTCGCGAATATTTTCTGTCTTTACCTTCAGATGGCCTTCCTCCAGCGCCCGCCTGGGAATTCCCTCCTGAAAGTATGATTGTATCCGCTCGGGAAACAGTGTGAGAACGCGAACCTCCATCACATGCCTTCAATCAGTTCCACATTAATCCGGCGTTTGCAAATGTCAATTTCCTTGACAAATTCATCAACAGCCGGGATGAGAATGCTGCGCTCGCCTTCTACGACATAGATGTCCTGAAACGCATTCTGGATGACATCTTCGAGGCGACCGACGCAGACGCCTCGATCAAAGACCTCACAACCGATCAGATCTTCGACGAGATATTGGTCTTCTTCGAGTTCAATGTCTTTGCGATCGATGAAAATCTCCAAGCCGATCAGGCCTTCGACATCTTCTACTCTGTCTTTTCCGGCAAAGCGGGCAATCAGCATATTCTTTTGCATTCGCAGTTTTTCCACGAGGAGCTCGTCATGACCGCACGTGACATGCAGTCCTGTTTTTAAAGAGCTGTCGCTGCTGTAGGGATAGATCTTTACTTCTCCCCGCAGGCCGACACTCTTGACGATTTTCCCCAAGGCGATCTTTTTGTCCATCACACGACTTCGACAAAAACCTTGACGTTTTCTTTTGTCGCCGCCACTTTGGCGATGGTTCGGATGGCGTTGATGACACGGCCGCCCTTTCCGATGACTCGTCCCATATCTTCGGGTGCAACGCGGACTTCTACCGTGACGACACTGCCGTCGACTTTTTCTGTGACCTGCACCTGTGAAGGATCTTCTACCAGTCGTAGAACAACGGTTCTTACTAATTCACTCATCATTTACTCCTGCATTTCATCATAAACGCCGTTCTTTTTGAGCAGCGCTCGTGCCGTATCGGTAGGTTGGGCACCGTTTCTCAGCCATTTGATCGCTTTTTCGGTGTCGATGCGAACCTCTGTCGGTTCCGCAATCGGATCAAAGTAGCCGATTTCTTCGATAAATCTTCCGTCGCGCGGGCTGCGAGAATCTGCAACCACCAATCGATAGAAGGGTCTCTTCTTAGAACCCATTCTTCGAAGTCTTATTTTTACTGCCATTCTTTCCTCCTTAGTATTTAAAAGGGCATTCGGATTCCCCCAAAGGGATTTCGGCCCTTCTTAGCTATATTGCCGACCTGCTTCATCATCTTGCGCGTCTGTGTAAATTGTTTGACGAGCCGATTGACATCTGCAAGCGTTGTGCCGCTCCCCTTGGCAATCCGTTCTTTTCTCGACGGATTGAGAAGATCGGGGTTTCTTCTTTCCTTGACGGTCATTGACCGGATGATCGCTTCAATTTTTACCATGTTTCGTTCATCGATATCGATGCCTTTTAAAGCCTGTGCGGCTCCCGGGATCATCGCCAGGATTTCGCTGAGAGATCCCATTTCCTTCATCTGCTGCATCTGTTCAAGAAAGTCTTCATAGTTCAGACCTTCCTTGCGCATTCGCTTCTCCAGATCCTGCGCTTTCTTCGCATCGAAGGACTTTTCCGCCCTTTCGATCAGGCTGAGCAAGTCTCCCATTCCAAGGATGCGCGAGGCCATGCGTTCAGGATGAAATTCTTCGAGTGTCTTCGGGCTGATCTTCTCTCCCGTCCCAATAAACTTAATGGGAGCTCCCGTGACTTCCTTCATGCTGAGAGCGGCACCGCCTCTGGTGTCCCCGTCCATTTTTGTCAAAATGATGCCGTCGATTCCGAGCTTCTGATGAAATGCATCGGCGACATTGACCGACTCCTGGCCGACCATGGCATCGACCACCAGGAGAATTTCCGTAGGCTTGACCGCCTGTTTGATCGACACCAGCTCGTCCATAAGCACTTCATCAATCTGAAGGCGTCCTGCCGTGTCGAGAATGAGTACGTTTCGGCTTTCACGCTGAGCCTGTGCCAACGCCGCTTTAGCGATGTCTGCAGGAGGTGTCTGCTGGCCCATGCTAAATATCGGCACATCGATCTGCCGACCTAGGACTTGGAGCTGTTCAATAGCAGCCGGTCGGTAGACGTCGAGCGCCGCGATCATCGGGCGTCTGCCCTCTTCCTTCGTCTTAAGAGCCAGCTTGGCACAGTGCGTCGTCTTTCCGGAACCTTGGAGCCCAACCATCAGATAGACACTTGTGCCGTTTGTGTTATACACAAGCTTGCTTGAAGTCGATCCCATGAGATCCGTCAGCTCGTCTCGGACGATCTTAACGACTTGCTGACCCGGCGTCAGGCTTTCCATCACCTCTGCGCCCATCGCACGTTCCGTGACTTTCTTAATAAAGCTTCTGACCACCTTGAAGTTGACGTCGGCTTCCAGAAGCGAGAGCCGAACTTCGCGCATCACTTCTTTTATGTCTTTTTCACTGACTTTTCCCTTGCCCGTCAATTTCTTCAGAGCCTGTTGGAGCTTATCTCCTAAATTCTCAAACATCTATTCTTCGATTTCCTTTATTAATGCCTGTAGCGCCTGAAGGCTTTCCGGCCGAAGCGACTCCTTGGAGAGCTCCTCCCGCAGAGCCGATGCCTTTTCCAGCAGGCGATGATGATAAGCGACCATTCCCAGATGCCTCTCATACGTCTCCAGCTTATCCAGCGCCCTCTTCAATACGTCGTGGACTCCTTGGCGGGTGACTTGAGCGCCCTCGGCGATCTCACTGAGCGTCAGATCTTCCTGCACATACAGAGACAGCACTTCTCGTTGTTTTTTTGTGAGAAGAGCGGCATAGAAATCCATATAGTAGCCTGCCATCTCTCGTTTAATCATCTTTTTCCTCTGTAAAGGTTTTTTACTTTACAGCGATATGTTACAGACTCTCACATTAAATGTCAAGACAAAAAAGAGAAACGCGAAGATTTCTCTTTCTCTGTGTACAATTTCCATATTTCTTGCATTACTTGTCTTGCAAGGCTTTCAATAGCTGCATCTCTGCGATCGCCTGCAGGGAAAAGAACACAACGCCGAAGACGCTGAGCGCCGCAAGCGCCAACTTCAACCAAAGCATCTCAGATGGTACGGGAGCCATATATACAGCGACAGCCAGAATCACAAAAAAGAATGCGCGAAGGACGCGGCGGATCGCCGCAGATTGCACATGTGCCTCTCTAAAAGCTCGGTCTTTCTTTTCAAGGCGTTCTCCGGTGTTATTTTCTCGAAACATATAATGCTGGCCGTTTTCAACAAAGAGAAGTGTAAAACCCAGATGCTCTCGATACGCTTTCCAGGAGGCAATATCTGTTCCCGGTTCGGCGACTTCAATTCGATATTCCACTTCAAGAGGAGCCACCTCTTGAAAAGTGTAAACATCTCCTTTTTTTGAAGCAAGGCAACGCCCTTCTCCGTGATGACGCTCCAAAAAAGCTTCTTCTTCGCGATGCTCAGCATAGCTGAATCGCCTCTTTGCTTTCACTTTTCCTCCTATAAGATAAGCAGACTCACCGCCATGACCATCATCCCGGCAATCAGGCCGTAAATCGAGTGATGATGTTGGCCGTATTTCTGTGCAAAAGGCAGAAGTTCATCGACAGAGATATATACCATGATGCCGGCGACGGCGGCAAACACAATACCGAACAATCCATCACTGAGAAAGGGCATCAGCAGAAAATAGGCCAGCAATGCACCCAGCGGTTCCGACAACCCCGACAAAAAAGAGTAGCGAAACGCCTTCCTTCTGCTTCCTGTGGCATAGTAGACAGGTACAGCAACAGCTATGCCTTCGGGGATGTTGTGGATAGCAATGGCGATGGCGATTGGGACTCCCAACTGCGGATCTTTCAAAGCACTCATAAAAGTGGCTATCCCCTCGGGAAAGTTGTGAATGCCGATGGAAAGCGCCGTAAAAATGCCCATCCGCATCAAATCCTCAGACATCGGCTTATGAGGATCGCTCCAGTTGAGTTCATGAGGATTTTCTTCCTCAGGCACAAGATAGTCGATGATGGCAATGAGAAACACTCCTCCGAAGAAAGCGGCTACCGTTGCCCAGCTCCCTATTTGCTCTCCCCATTGAGCGCACAGCATCTCTTCTGCCTGTGGAAAAATCTCGATCATAGAGATATAGATCATAACGCCTGCTGAGAATCCGAGGCTCGTCGCCAAAAATCGCATATCCGTCTTTTTTGTCATCAGCGAAATCAGACTTCCCACTCCCGTACTGAGTCCGGCGAAGAGCGTCAACAGAAACGCAAATATCACATTGTTCAATTTTATCCCTTCTTGTTGAGCTGCATCGTCTCGCCCGGTTTAAGAACGACTCTCACAACATCGGCGGGAACGTCCAGTTGATGCGGATCGGCTTTGATGAGATCAAACGTGTCATAATGCATCGGTATCACATAGCGAGGCCTGATGAATCGCACCGCACGAGCCGCATCGCGCAAATCCATCGTAAAGTTCCCACCTATCGGAAGAAGAGCAACGTCAATTCCTTCTTCCTCCAAGAGCTTCATGTCCATCGTAAGTCCCGTGTCGCCCGCGTGATACACCCGGTAGCCTCCTGTCTCAACGATAAAGCCTCCCGGATTTCCTCCACATATCATTTTTCCGTCTTCCTCTATCCCTGAGCCGTGCACGGCGACAGTCATCTTGATATTGTCGTACCTTCCCCCGATATGCATGGCGTGAATCGCCTCCACTCCTTTTGCGGCAAGATAGTGTGCGATTTCGTGATTGCAAAAGACGGTCGCTCCCGTCTTTTCGGCCAGCTCAACCGTGTCACCGATATGATCTCCATGACCGTGTGTGACAAGAATTTTCGTCAGCTCCTCAAAATCATCCGGTGTCTTCGTTGCCATCTCATTTCCTCGAAGGAACGGATCGATCAAGATCTTCTCTCCTTCGCTCTCTAAATAAAAGGCACTGTGTCCGAGATAAGTTATTCTCATCATTCCCTCCTTAAATCTTAAACAAAATCCAGCGACAATCGTGGGTCTGGTATCGCAGCTGATACATGACTTCTTGATCATTTATGCGCGAGCGACAGTCAAAATGAATCGCATGTATTCCCGCCACCCTCTCCTCCTCTACACAGATGACACGATCAACGCGAATCATCTGCATGTGATTTTGTGATTCCACGCGAAATCGATACGGCCGGATATTGCCGTCGGTGCTAAAGACAGCTAGCACTTCTATGGGCTTGGCGACGACTTTCATACTCCACCTCCAAGACCACTATAACGCAAACATTTGTTCGATTCAAGTGCCGACTCTTTTAACATCATATACCCTGAGTGGCTCCTTTCTTTCAAAAAGAACCGAAAATGACACAACAGAAAACATCCTCTCTCTCCTTTCACCTGAAAGAAAATAATCAATAAATCTTTTGACAACTCCCGCTATCTGTATTATATTAAATGAGTATACGAGGCGTACGAATTGCTTATTTCTACAGACCGTATAAGAAATAGGCTATTTTTATGTAAAAGTATATGGATATTTTTAGGAGGTTTCTTTAATGAACAAAGGAACAGTAAAGTGGTTTAATGCAGACAAGGGCTATGGATTTATTTCAAACGACGAAGGCGGAGACGACATTTTCGTCCACTTCACGGCAATCGTCTCTGACGGCTTCCGAACACTTCAGGAAGGTCAAAAAGTGACATTCGACATCGAAGAAGATCCCAGAAACAATAAGGGACTTCGCGCAGCGAATGTAACTCCTGTCCAAGGGTAATCCAATTAAAAATCGGGCATCGGCTCGATTTTTTTATTGCCCATTTCTTTCTTTAGAGGATATACTCAAAAAGGGATATCCAACTAAAGGTTTCACAAAAACATAAAGGAGAGGAAAATGAGACAGTTTATAATAGAAGATTCGTTCTGGGAAATCTTTCCGCAAGCTCGCATCGGAGTCCTTCTGATCAAAAACATCGACAACAAAGGCAGAGATGCCGGCAAGTACGACATCTACGATCTTCTTGACGATGCCCATATCCATGCGCGAAAACATCTCACAGAGCCCATCTTCAGCCAAAATCCTCCTGTAGCCGTATGGCGCGAAGCATTTCAAAAGTTCAAGACAAAAAAGGGTGTCCGCTCATCAATAGAAGCTCTGTTGAAGCGAATCGAAAAAAATAATGATCTCAACCCCATCTCCCCCCTTGTCGACATCTATAACAGCGCCTCATTAGAATACGCCATCCCCTGCGGCATGGAAGATCTCGACGCCATTCAGGGAGACCTTCGGCTGAAGGTGACGGGGGGAAACGATCCTTTCTTCGCCTTAGGCGACTCGGACATTTCCCATACCTTACCGGGAGAAGTCGCCTATCTCGATGAGGAAGGCGCTGTATGCCGCTGTTGGAACTGGCGAGACGGCCAAAGGACAATGATTACCGAAGAGACAAAAAACGCGATCGCCGTCATGGAGCTTCCGGATGAAAAGAGAGAAGATGATCTGCGCGAAGCTCTGAACTTCATTCGTCATTGGGTGGAAAAAACCGGCGTAGGACAAGTGGCAACTCTGGAAATCCTCAGCAAAAATCATCCACATCTCGAGCTTATTTAGGAAAAAAATTTCATCTTCTTCTTGACATCGTTAACAAGATTGATATGATAAAAAAAATAAGTTCGCAAACTAACATATGTTTTTTCATGTTCTTTTGAGTCAACAGAGTCTATATTTACGTCTGTAGAATAGACAAAATAGCCATCTTAACTGAAATTAGCAATGTCGACTACACAACAAGGAGATATAGCAATGGATCTAAAGAAAAGAATTGAAAAATTTAGAGAGTTGGAATACGCCTTTAATAAGGATTTCTATCAGGAAATAAAGGAAAGCCATACACCCCATACTCTTTTCATCGGCTGTTCAGACTCCAGAGTCGATGCGGAAACTCTGTTCCAGGCTGCAGCCGGGGAGATTTTTCAAATCCGAAATGTCGGAAACATCGTTCCCAGAGAAGAAGAGCCCGACACGCACCCCTCGGTCGTTTCCGCAATTGAATATGCCGTCATAGTCCTGAAAATCAAAAATATCATCGTCTGCGGACACTCCAACTGTGGAGGCTGCGCCGCCATGAGAAAAATAGATGATTATATGGAGAAGCTCCCCTATACCGGAGAGTGGATTTCCCAAAGCATCACCATATCCGACTATATCGATCAGCGATATCCGGATATGAAGGAGGAAGACAAGATCATCATGCTTGAAAAGCTCAATGCCGTCCAGCAGCTCGACAATCTGATGACCTACGATTTTGTAAAACAGAGAGTTGAGTCGGGCGAACTGAACTTGCAGGCATACTATTACGATATAGGTACCGGAGCCATATCCGTATACAACTACGACAGCATCTTCTCCGATATCATTAAAGAGATCACATCCAACAGAAAGCTTATGTTCACCTAATAAGCCCATTTATAAAGCCCTTGCAAGAGGCATGTGATTTGCTTCTGCAAGGTTTTTTCACGCTGACAGTCATACCTTTCAGGATTATTTCAAAAAAGTACAGTCTTCGACCCGGCCTTGGATACCCGAGAGAATATGCGTTTATCAGGAAGGATACTTCTCAAGGGACAAACGGTCAGCTTATACAGACATGACAGAAGGAGTCCATTTTGAACTCCTTCTATTATATGTATTCTATTCATTTATCCAAGAACAAAAACCGCAACACCGGAAAGTATCAATGCTAATCCCAGAACTTTCCTCTTGGTAATTTTCTCTCCCAAAAACACCGCACCCGTCATCGTGACAAAGACATAGCCTGTCGACTGCAGGATGGGTC
>JAAYOV010000004.1 GCA_012520095.1 Tissierellia bacterium
AGTAATGAAGAGGAAATTCCGCCTTCTTCATAATAAAATAATCAGCCAGTTTGACATCCTCTTTTCCCATCGACCAGCGAGTCGGACGGCTGAACGCGCCGACGCGCGACGTTGCGGGCGTCCAGTTGATCTGCCGGTCGGCGTACACCGCCCCTCTTTTCAAATACGACCCGCAGACCGGACAAATATACTCGTTTTCTCTTCTCTCCACCCGAGAACAGTTCAAAGCCAGCGTCGACGAGGAAAGGGAGAGAGTCCAGTTTTGTCTCTTTCCTTTCATCTTACAAGCGAGGCTTTTTAAGATCTGCGCATCTCCGGCCAGACTTCCTTCCAAGGAGAGGACTCCTTCAAATACCAGTGTCTCGCGGATTCCCTTTACAAGGAGCGTCCCGTGCGAATTGCACGCCGAAATTTCCGTGATTTCCTCTCCGGCAAAACTTTCCAGGAGTTGCTCTCGAAGAAGGGCCTCCATCTTCCGAGTTCCTTCATGCTCGCTAAAAAGTGCGTCATCGATCAAATCCAGGACTTCTTCTGTGTCAAACCATTCAGCCCGGCTGACCTCTTCCGCCTGAATCTGAAGAGGTGTTTCTTCATCGATTGTAAGCAGATAGTAGTCATCAAAACCCTGTTCAAACTCCGCCGTAAAGAGAAACTGAAGATCTTCTTCCCTTGCCGCAATGCCCAGCTCTTCCCCCACTTCACGTACGACAGCTCCTGCGGGCGACTCATGCTCTCTTACGGCACCGGCTGCTGCCGAGTCCCACATCATGGGAAACACAGACTTTGAAGCACTGCGCTTTTGCAGAAGATGGCGTCCTTGCGGACTCTTCACCCACAGATGGACAACTTCCACAAGATCCCCTTCTTCCAATCGGCCTCGTTGTCTTCGAACACCTGTGTCTTCTCTCTGCTTATTGAGGATTCTAACGCTTTCTGTCATATCTCGGCTTCTTTCTGTACCCCTGCTTTCGACGGGGTCTTTCTTTTTTCTTCTCCTGCGAGCGTTTTTTCTGTAGTGCAGGTTTGGCCATGTTGAGATCTCTTCCCTCTTCTCCGTAGAGGTCCATGCCCATGCGAAGAAGAGTGGCGATGATCGCCTCATGGGGGAGATCGAGTTTCTCAAAATGCTTGAGCATCGGGCGATACTCCTCAATATCGGTATTCGGTATCTCCTCCTTCAACTTCTTCAAAAAACGCTTGATGCGCAATGTATCCAATTCGGAAAGCGTAGGCACAAAGATCGTCTCAATGCCTCTGTTAATATACTTCTCAATGGATCGAAAGGCGAGTGTGTCCCGGGAAGTGAGGATGAGGATGCTCTCCCCCTTCTTTCCGGCTCGACCGCTTCTTCCGATTCGATGCACATAGTACTCAGGGCTCTGCGGAACATCGTAGCTGATGACCAGTTCCACATCTTCGATATCGAGCCCCCTTGCCGCCACGTCGGTTGCCACCAGCAGATGGAGGCCGCCTCGATTAAATTGATCAAGCACCCGCAGGCGCTGCTGTTGCTTCATGTCTCCATGCATTGCCTCGGCACTGTATCCTCTTTCCTGAAGCAATAAGCTGAGCTCATCGACCATCGCCTTTGTATTACAAAAAAGGAGGGCGCGCGAGGGGTTTCGCAACTCAATCAGACGCAAAAGAGCATCCTTCTTGTGCTCGCGCTTCACCCGCACAAGCTGCTGACGGATGCCTTCGGCTGAAATTCCCGACGCCTTGATCTCAACAAAAACCGGATCTCGGAGATTCTCTTTTGAAAGTTCCCGGATTTCTTTGGGGATCGTGGCGGAAAACAACAGTTTCTGCGTATCTTCCGGGATATGCTTAATAACCGACTCGATATCTTCGCGAAAACCCATGTTCAGCATCTCATCCGCTTCATCGAGGATGAGGGTATGCAGCTCTTGCAGGCGAAGAGTCCGTCTTCTGAGGTGATCGAGAACTCTGCCCGGCGTTCCCACGATGACCTGAGGATGTCTCCTCAGTTTATCGATCTGTCTTGTGATTTCCTCTCCGCCATAGACCGCAAGAGATCTTACATGATCCATATACTTCGCCAGAAGATTGTAATGGGAGGCGACCTGCACGGCCAGCTCCCTTGTCGGACAGAGCACAAGAACCTGCGGGGCGCGAATCTCCGGATCTACTTTTTCGAGCGTCGGAATCGCAAACGCGGCCGTTTTTCCCGTCCCTGTCTGGCTCTGGCCTAAAACATCGCGCCCTTCCCGAATCAACGGAATGACGCGCGACTGAACAGCCGTAGGCTTTTCATATCCCATATCGCGCACCGCTCGGGCAATGGGGCCTTCCGGCAGCAATTCTTGAAATGTCATCACAACCTCGGTTCGCAAAAAACGAGGAGCAGAACAACCCTCTGCTCCTCATTCATCTTTCT
Organism: Tissierellia bacterium; assembly: GCA_012520095.1. Taxonomy (GTDB): domain Bacteria; phylum Bacillota; class Clostridia; order Peptostreptococcales; family Acidaminobacteraceae; genus DUVM01. The sequence continues at coordinate 2,399 of JAAYOV010000004.1, forward strand.
ATTTAGGAGTATTTTCAAATTCTTCTTTGACTTTCTTGTATAGTTGCGGATCTTCCATGATGCGATACGCCGTCAGAGCGAGCGCAGAAAGAGTGTTTCTCATCTGCTGTTTTGCATAGTCGCTCAGCGTGCATTCGGCAAGTTCCCTCGTATGTCCGGCGACATGTCTTCCATCGGTGACATCAAAGTATGGATGGATGGTGGGGCAGATGTGGCTGACCTGTCCGGCGTCCAACGAACCCGTATCGGCCTTGGGCGGCTGAATCTCGATTCCGCTAAGCTCGTACAGCGCCTCTGAAAACACATCGTTCATGGTTTCATTGGAAATGAGATTGTCATACGGCAGTTCATATCGGCTTACTTTGAGCGTGCAGCCTGTGGCAAGCGCTCCCGCCTCTGCACAGCGGCTGACTTTTTCAACGAGCTCTTCATTATAGGACTTCATGAGCGAGCGAACGTAATATTGCAGCTGTGTGTATTCCGGCACGATATTGGCGGCTTCCCCGCCCTTGATGATGACGCCGTGAACGCGCGATGTGGGGAGCATATGCTCTCTCAAGGCATTGACGCCATTCATTGTCAAAAGCGCCGCGTCGAGGGCATTGACGCCGTCCCACGGTTGGCTGGCAGCGTGTGCCGTCTTTCCGAAGAACTCAAACTGAACAGGAACCAACGCAAGAGAGCTTCCGCTTCTTGTGTATCCGGCGGCAGGATGAGCCATCAGAGCCAGGTCGCAGTCGTCAAAAAGCCCGGCTTCTGCAAACAACACTTTTGCTCCGCTCGTCTCCTCTGCAGGGGTTCCAAAGACGACGACCTTTCCACCGACCTTGTCAATCACGCGGCTGAGCGCAATGCCCGCCCCCGTGCTTGTCGCTCCGAGTATATTGTGTCCGCAGCCATGGCCGATCGAAGGAAGCGCATCATACTCGGAAAGGAAGGCGACTTTCAGGCCGGGCTTTCCCGAATCAAAAGTGGCGACAAAAGCCGTCGGCAGATCCAAAGTGTTTTTCTCCACATCAAACCCGTGCTTTTCCAAGAGCTCCGTATGCCACGCAGCTGCCTTAAATTCCTCATATCCCAGTTCGGGATTATCATAGATATTTTTGCTCAGCTCATCGAGTTCCGGTCCGATTTCTTCTGCAATTTTTCGAATAGTCTCCAGCATATTCACCTCCTGAAATTTTGTGAAATCCATGTGCCTTCAAACGCTGCGCCTGATGCACAAGAAAATGAATCTTGTTTAAGTATACCATTGACAACGCAAATCACTCAATGACAAATGAAGCTTCTCACCGCTTCTGTGAGCTCTCGTTCTAAAATATGCCTCCCGCTTGTGAAAGCATCGACATTTCATCAAAAGACTTATTGTGAAGAATCATCTGTTTTTTCTCAGCTCAAAATAAAGTTGTGTATAGTCCGGATCGTACAACTCAGGAGGGATTTCCTTTTGCTCCATTCCGATTCGACCATATAGAGCCAGAGCGTCTGCATTCTCCGGATTGGGGTTCACCCACACACGCTCAGCACCGTTTTCAAAAGCCTGCTCGATAGCATATAGAAGCGAATATGCGGCGATTCCTCGCCCGCGTGCAAATGCGTTCAGCTTTATATCCAAGGCGGCACTGTTTGTCTCCGGATCGATATTATAAAAGCTCTCTCCACAGTACTTGCCGTTTTCATATATGGAATAGTGATTCCTCTGCGGCCGTCCTTTTTCTATCCAATCGAGCCACTCTGTCATTTCTGCATCTGTCTTCTTGAGACCCTGTGCAAAGCCTACAAATTTCATCACTTCGCCGTCTCCCCAAAGCGCCTTGACCTCGCCGACATCGGCCAAAGACGTTTCCACGATCTCAATTTGCATCGATTGTCGTCTTTCCACTTATAAACTCCTCTTAGAATAGCGAAACGGACCCCCTCGGTGGGAGCGGCGGCTCCTGCCAAGGGGGCGAAAATAATTGACACTTCAGAGGTATCGTGAATAGATCTCTCTCCTATGCCTGTACCCCGAGATAGGCATCTTTGACATCCTGATCATCAAGAAGCTCTTTTCCTGCGCCACTTTTAATGATCTCCCCGGTGGAGAGGACGTAGGCCCTATTGGCTATATTCAGCGCCGCATTGGCGTTTTGTTCGATGAGCAGAACGGTCTTGCCCATCTCTTGGATGCGCACGATGATGGAGAAGATATCTTTTACCAGCTGAGGCGCAAGTCCCAGCGACGGCTCATCGAGCATCAGAAGATGAGGAGAGGCCATCAGTCCCCGGCCTACGGCAAGCATCTGCTGCTCACCTCCGGAGAGAGTGCCCGCCGCCTGCCAGTGGCGCTCTTCCAGCCTTGGAAAAAGCTCGTAGATCTTCCTCAGATCCTCTTGTATCTCTGCCTTGTCTTTGCGCAGATAGGCGCCGATAAGAAGATTTTCTCGCACGGTTAGATTGGGAAATACCTTCCTTCCCTCAGGTACCAGGGAGATCCCTCGTGAGACGACTTTTTGTGAATCCATATTCTGGATTTCCTCTCCGTTGTAGCGGATCGTGCCGGAAGCGGCGCGAACGAGACCGCTGATGCAATTGAGAGTTGTCGATTTTCCCGCTCCATTGGCTCCGATCAGGGTGACAATGTCCCCCTCCTCCACATCAAAGGAGATACCCTTTAGAGCTTCGATGCCTCCGTAGGAGACGTATAGGTCGCGAACTTCAAGCAGGCTCATTGCTCCACCCCCAAATAAGCAGCGATCACCTCGGGGTTCTTCTGAATCTCCGCCGGTGTTCCCTCCGCAATCTGTCTTCCGAAATCCAACACATAAATTCTGTCGGAGATATCCATCACCAGATTCATATGGTGTTCAATGATCAAAATCGTCAGTGAAAACCGCTCTCGAATATCACGGATAAAGTCACCCATCTCCTGCGTTTCCTGCGGATTCATGCCTGCAGCGGGCTCGTCAAGGAGAAGCAGCCTCGGTTTGGTGGCCAGCGCTCTTGCAATTTCCAGATGCCTCTGCTTTCCATAGGGAAGATTGTCCGCTTTCTCCAGCCCCACATCGGAGAGGTCGACCATCTCCAAGAGCTCCCACGAGCGCTTGCGCATATCTTCTTCTTCTTTCCGATTCATGCCAAACGCCGCCTGAAAGACCCCTGCCTTCATGTTTGTGTGATGAGCGATGAGGACATTTTCAAAGACGGTCAAATTTTTAAAGAGACGGATATTTTGAAACGTTCTTGCAACGCCTTTTTTGGTAATCCGGTCCGGAGTAAGCGAAAGGCTCTTTGTATACTTGCCGGCATTTTCTCCGGCGTACAACCTCTTCATTTTGCCTTTGGGAAAACCCTGTTGGATGATTTTGCCTTCCAGCTCGACAAAGCCGTTAGTCGGCGGATAAACACCGGTAATCGCATTAAAAGCCGTCGTCTTTCCTGCGCCGTTGGGGCCGATCAGGGCGACGATTTCTCCGGGATCGATCCGCATCGTCAAATTATTGAGAGCGACCACTCCCCCAAACTGCATCGTCAAATCCTGTGTTGAAAGGACGGGTTTATCTTTCATCGCGGCCTCCTTCCTGCGGCGCTCCGGGGGGATCGGGAATCAGCGGAGCGGGTTTTGCCGGCGGAGGATCGGGATAATCGATCATCTCTCCCTTTGTTGTCTCTACGCCTTCCTTTTTGCGGCGAATCCAACGAAATATCCCTTTCCAGCTGAACTCACTGCTTCCCATCAAGCCCCGTCTATAGAACAGTACGACGATCATCAGAAGAATCGAAAAGACGACCATGCGAAAGCCCATTCTTAAAAACGGAACCTGAAATCCTCCGATGACGAGAGGAGAATCGAAAAAGCGAAGGAACCAGTCTTTGGCAAAGGTGACGACAAACGCCCCGAGAACACTACCTGAAACGCTTCCGAGCCCGCCGATGACGACAATCAGCAAAATGTCGTAAGTCAAGGTGACGGAAAAAGCACGCGCCTCAATCGAGCGCATGTACATAGCAAGCATTCCTCCAGCCATAGCGGTGATGACGGAGCTGATAACAAAAGCAAGCTGCTTGTGTTTTAAGAGATTGATCCCCATCGCTTCCGCAGCGACTTCATCTTCACGAATCGCCTTAAAGGCTCTTCCATATGAACTGTTGATGACGAGCACGATAAACGCGATCGTCGTCAGCGCGAAGAAAAAGGGAATCAGCAGAGATCCCGCCCCCACAGGCAGTACGCCGCCCGCCTGCGTGACTCCGAAGCCCGGAATGTTCTTGAGCCCATAGGAACCGTTCGTGACTCGGTCTAATTGAGGACTCGATATCACTGCACGCACGATCTCGGAAAAGCCGAGAGTGGCAATCGCCAAATAGTCGCTCTTCAGACGCAGAACCGGAATTCCGATGAAAAAGGCGAAAATCCCTGCAATCATTCCTCCGATGAGAAGCGCAAACACGATGAGCAAAGGTTCGGGCAAGACACTCAACGTCGTCTTCACGCCCTTTAGCCAGGGAGCTACCCCCTTCATATAGTAGACGCCGTCGACTCGCGAGAGCGGAATTGTCAAAATGGCTGTCGTATAGGCGCCGATCGCCATAAATCCGGCCTGCCCCAGTGAAAACATCCCTGTGAAGCCGTTCAACAGGTTCATGGACACAGCTACCACGGAAAAAACCAAGCTCTTTTGAATGACGGAGACCGCCATCCCGTAATTTGATTTATTGACCTCCAGCCAAAAAAGCAGTCCAAGGGCAACGAGGAGAACAAGCAAGCTCAGGTAAAATGAATACCTTTTCTTCCATACGGTCTGATTCATTGCTTCCTCCTATACTTTGTCCTGCAGATCTTCTCCCATGAGGCCCGTCGGGCGGAAGAGAAGAATCAAAATAAGCAGCAAAAATGTAAACGCATCACTGAAGGTAGAGTATCCCAGCGCCACAAGAAACGTCTCGCTGAGGCCGATGAGAAACCCTCCGATGACAGCTCCCGGAACACTGCCAATCCCGCCTAATACGGCCGCTACAAAGCATTTGAGGCCGGGAAGAACGCCGCTAAACGGCGTCACCGACATGCGATCTGTAAAATATAAGATCGATCCGACGGCCGCCAGCGCAGAACCGATGACAAACGTCAAGCTGATGATGCTGTTGATCTTGATTCCCATGAGCTTCGATGTGTCATAGTCTTTGGATACGGCGCGCATCGCCATCCCGATTTTCGTCTTGCGAAGAAGAAATATCAAGAGAAACACCAAAATGATCGTCAAGACGGGCGTGAGAAAAGTGACAAGTGAAGCACTCACCTCTCCAATTCGGATCTGCCTTTTCAGCGGAGGAATGGCAGGATATGCCTGTGGCAGCGCCGAAAAGAGATACGTCGCCAAATTCTGCAAGAGATAGGAAACGCCGATTGCCGAGATCATAATCGACATTCTTGGCGCCGAGCGAAGCGGCATGTATGCCGCCTTTTCAATCAGCACGCCTAAAACCACCGTCCCCAAAATAACGATGGGAATCGATATCTGCCACGGAAAACTGCTGACGGAAAAAATCATGAAATAGCCGGCCATCATAAAAATATCGGCATGCGCAAAATTAATCAATAATAGAATTCCATAGACCATCGAATAGCCGATGGCAATCAGCGCATACGCTCCTCCGAGCGAGACCCCCGTCAAGCAATGCTGGATAAAAGTGACAAAGGACATATTGACCTCCGTTTTTCAGAGTCTTCAAAAAAAAGGCGGGGACAAGACGCCTCCGCCTTTTAAATTGTACAAATGTTTACTCTGTCATTACCGTTTTATCAAATGTAAACTGTCCGCCCTGAATCACTTTGATATAAGCCATATTCTTCTTTGCATCGCCATTTTCATCAAATGCGATCGCTCCGGTGACGCCTTCAAGCTCAATACCTACAAGGGCATCGCGGATGGCAACTGAATCGGTCGATTGAGCCGCCTTAATGGCTTCATAGGCTGTCAGATAAGCATCATAGCCGAGCGCTGAAACAGCAGCGACGCCGTCTCCACCGTTTTTATTGTAGTACTCGCTGTTGGCATTGATGAATTCCTTAAATCCGGTGACGAACTCGCCGGCAAGCGGAGTGCTGGTGTCGTTTTCATCAAAGAAAGTCGAAATCGCCACTCCCTCTGCATCTTCTCCGGCATTGTCGATGATTGTCTGATTTTCCCAAGTGTCGCCTGCCATTATTTGCGCCGTAATACCGAGCTCTCTTGCCTGTTTGATCAGAAGAGGTGCCGTAGCGATCGATGAAGGGGCAAAGATGACGTCAGGATCTGCCGCCTTAATATTTGTGAGAATCGCTTTAAAGTCGGTCTGATTCGTCTGGAACTGTTGCTCCGAAACAATCTCTCCTCCGAGATCGGCAAACGCCTTGAGGAAGAAGTTTCCAAGCCCGGAGCTGTAGTCGTCACCAAGTTGGGTGATGACGGCCGCTTTTGTCGCTCCGTTGTCAATGGCATACGTAGCCATGACTTTTCCCTGGAATGGATCGAGGAAACAGACTCGGAAGTAATAGTCATTGCCCTCGGTTACTTGAGGATTTGTCGCAGACGGAGCGATGACAGGAATCTGTGCCTCTTCAAATGTAGGACCTGCCGCAATGGAAACCCCGGAGCCGTAGGAGCCGATGACGATGGACACCTGTCGGGAAACAAGATTGGCCGCAACTGTGACCGCTTCCGTCTTGTCCGATTTGTTGTCCACTTCTACCAGTTCTATGGCATACGTTTCTCCGTCAATGTCGATCGTGGGGAACTTCTCATGAGCATAGCGGATGCCGAGGACTTCCTGAAATCCACCGCCGCCGTTTTCACCTGTTACCGGCTGAAAGACGCCGATGCGAATGACCTTGTCGCTTGAAGGCTGCTCGTCTGTAGGGGCAGACGGCGTCTGCGCACAACCTGCAATCAGCGCAATAATCAAAGTGAAGACGACAAGTAGGGTATACTGTTTCTTCATCACTACCTCCTAAAATACTTTCATTATTATTACAATTGTTTGAGATATAAGCATTATGACATATAAAAATTATTTAATCAAATGAGTTGTAATATATCGGGGGTAAAAGTGTCTGTTTTCTCCCCATTCCTTTATTGATTCAATAATTCGGCTATCAGTCTAAAATAAAAGAATTTCTCACTCTTCCAATCCGATCTCCCGCCATTGCCCGTCTATCCACTGAAGAGATGATCGAAATCCAATTTCTCTCAAAAGCTCAACCGTCTCGGCAATATTGTCTACAATCGCATCGGCCCGATGAGCATCGGCCTGAACAGAGAGAAGCTTCCCCCTTTCAAATATTCTTTCCAAGAGGAATTTGTCGGGATAGGGCGCCGGCCTGTATCTGAATCCTGCGGCATTGACTTCAATGACCGAATCACTCTCAATAGCTACGTCCAAAGCTTCAAGAGCAAGCCTTCGATACTCTCTGTCTTCTTTGAAATACTTCTCATCGGCATTCAATTTTGTCACCAAGTCAAAATGCCCGATGATATCGGGTTTTTGGACGAGAATCATGTCCATCATATACGCATAGTACTGTTTCGGAATCCATCCGGCATCGTCCACCGCTCCTGTCAAATCCTCCATCATCTCATGCGTCCAATCGAAGGTATAATATCTGCCGCCTATTTTTAAATTGTGGATGGAGCCGATGATGTAGTCGTATGCTCTCCTGTCTTTTACCGGAGCAAGATACTCTTGTTCCACACCCAGATGAATACGCACTCTCCCCTTAAACAGCTCTCTCACCCTTAGGATCTCCCGGATATATTCTTCTTCCGATCTCATCGTGCTCTCCTCGTCGAAAAAAGCAGGTGCATGACCGCTGAAGCCGAAGTCCGTAAAACCCGCTTTCAGCGCCGCCTCCGCCATTTCTTCCGCAGAGTTCATTCCATCGCACAAATGCGTGTGGTTGTGAAGAGTCGATCGAATCATACCGGGGTCTCCTGTTTTTTCTTATGATCGACAACATGACGTGAAGCCAATTCTTTTCTCACATCATCGGGAGCAATCCCGGCATCTACCATTAGGACGAGTGCATGATACAAGAGATCTGCAAGTTCATAAATCGTCTCTTTGTGATCATCCTTCATCGCCGCAATGAGAACCTCCGAGGTTTCTTCTCCCACTTTCTTGAGGATCTTTTCTCTTCCTTTTTCAAAGAGATAGGTCGTGTAGCTGCCCTCCGGTCTCTGCTCGTTTCGCCCTTCCAATAGGCGATAGAGATCATTGAGTGAAAATGAGATGTGTCCTTCTTCCACAAAAAGGGGTGTCTGAAAACAGGAGTCCGTCCCCAAGTGACAGGCGGGCCCCTCTTTGTCAACCTCAATGAGCAGAGCATCCGAATCGCAGTCAGAGCGAATACTGACCACGTGCTGCACATTGCCGCTCGTCTCTCCCTTTCTCCAGAGCTCCTGTCGGCTTCGGGAAAAGAAGCAAGTCCTTTTCTCTTCCAGTGTAATCTCTAAACTTTCCCGATTCATATACGCAAGCGTCAACACTTCTTTGGTGTGGACGTCTTGAACGATCGCCGGTATCAATCCGTTTTCATCAAATTTCAATTCACCTATATCCATAATCACTTAGAGGCTTACCGGGACGCCCCGACTCCTCAACTCCTTCTTCAATTCCTTGATGTTGACCTCTTTTGAGTGGAAGACGCTTGCCGCAAGAGCCGACTCCACTCCGTCAATCATCAGTGCATCATAAAAGTGATCTGCGCATCCCGCTCCTCCGGAGGCAACGATCGGAATACTCACTACCTCTGCGACACTTTTTAACATTTCGAGATCATAGCCTTTTCGAACACCGTCGGTATCAATAGTATTCAGAACGATCTCTCCGGCGCCAAGAGACTCTCCCTGTCTTGCCCATTCGAGTGCGTCCTTTTCCGTATCTTCTCTTCCCCCCGCTCGAAAGACATGATAGCTGTCGACCACTCGCTTGACATCCATGGCAAAGACAATGCGTTCACTCCCGTACTTATCCGCCGCTTCTTTTAAAAGCCCGGGATTTCTGAGAGCTCCGGAATTGATACTGACTTTATCAGCCCCGCTCTCTATCATAAGATCGACATCCTCGATCGCCGCGATTCCGCCGCCCACCGTCAGCGGGACATCGACTTCCGCCTTGATTTTTTTTAATAGATCCGTAAATAAAGTACGTCCCTCAATACTAGCCGTAATGTCGTAAAACACCAGCTCATCAGCACCTGACTCATTGTAATAACGGGCAAGCGCCACCGGATCATCAACATCTCTGAGCCCCTCAAAGCGAACTCCTTTGACGACTCGTCCGTTTCTGACATCGAGGCATGGAAGGATTTTTTTTACTTTCATACTGTTTTCTCCAATGCCTTAAAAGCATCTTTCAACGTAAATTTTCCCGTATAAAACGCCTTGCCGACAATGGCTCCGTAGAGCCCCGTCTGTTGCAACTCGGAAAGCTCATTCAACTCCGTGATCCCACCGGAGGCGACAATGTCGACATCTATCTGTTCGCTGAGTTCTCTGTAGAGATTAAGATTTGTACCTTTCAGCTCACCGTCTTTTTCAATGTCGGTGACAATCAGTGTCTTCACACCTTTTTGTGCAAGTTCACCGCAAAAATCCATCGCATCGACACCGCTTCCGACTTCCCAGCCATGTGTCATGACTTCGCCCTTCATCATATCGACGCCGACTGCGATCTGCTCTTTGTAGGTAAAGAGCGATTTTTCCAGAAAGGCGGGATCATTTACCGCAACAGAGCCCAGGATCACACGCATCGCCCCGGCATCAAGATACGCCTGAATGCGCTCCACGTCTCGGATTCCTCCGCCCACTTGCACTTTCAGCCCGCTTCTTTTAACCATTTCTTCAATTAGACGATGATTGGCGGCTTTTCCGTCTCTGGCACCATCAAGATCTACCACATGAAGATACTCCGCGCCGTCTTCTCTGAAGCGAATCGCCGTCTCTACAGGATCAAGTCCGTAATCCGTCACTCGGGAAAAATCCCCCTGAACCAGGCGAACCAATTTGCCGTTCAACAGATCGATGGCGGGAAATAACTTCATCTTCCTGCCCCGCATTAGATCATTCCCTTAGAAGAGGGAATCTCTTCGGAAAACGCTTGATCGTAGCTGACGGCTTCACGGAGAGCTCTTGCCACCGACTTAAAGATGGCCTCAATGATATGATGCGTATTCTTCCCACTCATCATATGGATATGCAGCGTCATGGCGGAGCTGCGCACAAAGGCCTGAAAAAACTCCTCCACAAGCTCCGTGTCAAAAAAACCTACTGTCGGTTGCGTAATATCCGCTTGAAAACTCAGGTGGGCTCTGCCGCTTGCATCGACAGCTGTAAGAACAAGCGCCTCATCCATCGGAAGCAGACTCTGCCCATATCGTCGAATTCCCTTCTTTTCACCGAGCGCTTCTTTAAATGCTTCACCGAGGAGAATTCCCAGATCTTCCACCAGGTGGTGGAAGTCCACATCCGTGTCCCCGCTCGCCTCAATGTGCAGATCAAAGCGCCCGTGGTAGCTCATGAGCTCCAACATATGATTCATAAATCCGCACTCCGTCCTGATCTCACTCCGACCCGCACCGTCGATGTTGAGCTCCAGCAAAATATTCGTCTCCCGCGTCTCTCGCCGTCTTCTTGCCTCACGCATGGCTTTCCTCCTTCCATATCATCTCCAGTGCATCGAGCATCTTTCTTCCATCTTCTCTTGTGCCTACGCTGATGCGAAGCCACTTTCCTGTCCTCTCGCCGGGAAAATATCTCACGAGCACATCATGATCTTTCAGCCGTTTGTATACTGTTCCCGCAGCGAAAGGAGGCCTGACAAAGAGGAAGTTCGTCTTAGAAGGCAAGACAATACACCCTAGCCGTTCCAGCTCCTTTTTCATCCACTCTCGAGTCTCAACGATCTCCCTCGTCGTCTTTTCAAAATACTCTGTATCTTCTATTGCCGCTTTCCCGGCAATGAGAGCGAGGCGATTGACGCTGTAGGGGTTGAAACTGAATTTCATCTTCGCAAGGTCTGCGATGAGCTGCGCATCTCCTGCTGCAAATGCCAGACGCATGCCGGCAAGCTGCCTCGACTTGGAAAACGTCTGAATAACGAGGATATTATCATACTCTTTTACAAGCGGGATACTGGACTCTCCTCCAAAATCGACATATGCTTCATCGACGATGACCAAGCGATCGCGATTGCTTTTCACGAGGGATTCGATCTCTTTTTTTGTAACGGCAAGTCCCGTCGGCGCATTGGGATTTACGATCATCGCCGTCTCCCCCAATTCCATATAGTCCTCTACCGCCAGAGTAAAGTCTTCTCGAAGAGGCACGACTCGCTCTTTCACCCCGAACATCTTTGCATACACCGGATAAAAACCATATGTCAAATCGGAATATGCCACCCCATCGGGACAAAAGCCGTGAAAACAGAGGGCAAGGATCTCATCACTGCCGTTTCCGGTCAAAATCTGATCCTTTTCGAGTCCATAGAAGGAGGCAATGCTCTGACTGAGATCATCTGCCGCCGGGTCGGGATAGAGCCGGAGTTTTCCGACTTCCTCGGCGGTGATCGCATCGATCACAGAAGGCGAAGGCGGAAACGGATTTTCATTGGTGTTGAGTTTGACAATTCGTCTTCCCTTTGGCTGTTCCCCCGGAATATAGCTTTCCAGTTCATGAAGTTTCTGATCTAAAAAACGACTCATCGCTTCCTCCGTATGTCGACGGCTCGGGCATGCGCTTCGAGCCCTTCATATTCCGCCAACCTGCGGATATCTTCCGACACATTTTCCAATGCTTGTTTTGAATATTGAATGTAGCTGGATCTTTTTACAAAATCTTCTACCGAAAGAGGCGAGGCAAATCGCGCCGTCCCCATCGTCGGAAGAGTATGATTGGGTCCCGCCCAGTAATCTCCCAAAGGTTCCGGCGAGTAATGGCCGAGGAAGATACTCCCCGCATGCTTGACGAGAGGGAGCCATTCAACTGGATTTTGCACCGCCAAGACAAGATGCTCCGGAGCCAGAGCGTTGCACGCTTTCACCGCTTCTTCCATCGTATCTGCGATCATGATCACTCCGTGCTCCCGAAGCGATCGCCCGGCAATCTCCTTGCGTTCCAAAAGAGCCAGTTGAGCTTTTAGCTCCTGCGTCACTTTTTCCGAGAATTCTTCTGAAAAACAGATGAGCATAGGACGGGCGAGCACATCGTGCTCCGCCTGACTCAGAAGATCCGCCGCCACAAAATCGGCCCTTGCGCTCTCATCGGCGATGACAAGTATCTCGCTCGGCCCTGCGACCATATCGATGTCGACGAGTCCAAATACCTGTTTTTTTGCCGTTGCCACAAATATATTTCCCGGGCCCACGATCTTGTCCACCGGTTCAATCGTCTGCGTTCCATAGGCAAGCGCCGCAATCGCTTGGACTCCTCCGCAACGATATATCTCGCTTACCCCCGCCAATTTAGCTGCCGCCAATACACCCGGGGCAATCTTTGCATCTTTCCCGGGAGGCGAGACCATGGCAATCTCCTTCACGCCGGCAAGCACAGCGGGAATCGCATTCATCAAGACTGTCGAAGGATAGCTCGCCGTTCCTCCGGGGACATAGATCCCTACCCTTTGAAGAGGAAGTACTCTTTGTCCAAGGACAATGCCTTCTTCTCGAATCTCAAAACCTGTATAAAGTTGTTCTTTATGAAATCGCCTGATATTGGCTGCTGCCTTCTCCAAACCGGAAAGAAACAGCGGATCGCAGCTTTTGTAGGCGCTCTCGATCTCTTCACCGGTGACGGTAAGTGAAGGTCGAACCCCGTCAAAGCGTTCTGTAAGCTCCAAAAGAGCTTCATCGCCGTGTTGTTTCACTTCCTCGATGATCCGAGCTACTGTTTCCTCGACTTTTTCATCTTTCTCAGCAATATAACGCCGGTCGAATGAATATTCAGAAGCTTTTAAAACAGTGATCATCTCAGCCTCCAGGCCGAAAGAAGCTTTTCAATCTCGTCTCTTTTGAACTGATAACTGGCTTGATTTGCGATAAATCGAGCACTGCTTTCAGCAATGACCTCCACGATGACCAGGCCGTTTTCTCGTAGAGTCGTCCCCGTCTCCACGATGTCGACGATGACATGGGACAGGCCGACCAAAGGAGCGATCTCGATACTCCCGTTGAGGGGGATGATCTCCGTCGGGCGATTCTTTGCTCCGAAGTACTTCGTCGCTACATGCGGATATTTGGTCGCCACCTTTAAAATCATGTCTCCCTGATCGCGGAAGCCTTCCGGGGCAGCCACCGCCATTCGGCACGCCCCAAACCCCAAGTCCCTCAGTTCAAATACGTCGGGTTCCGTCTCCATGAGAATGTCTTTGCCGACGATGCCCACATCCGCCACTCCGTGTTCGACGTAGACGGCGACATCGCTCGGCTTCACCCTGATAATCTGCATAGATCCGATCTGGCGAATCAGCTTTCTTGTGCCGTTGAATCCGGAGCAGTCAAAGCCGGCACGCTCAAACACCTCAACAGCCGCCTCTCCCATCCTCCCGGTAGGCACAGCTATCTTAAGCACGATGAACCTCCTTCAAGACCGCTTCTCGGCTAAAAATATAAGCTTTGTGTGATGGAATGCATTCCGCCGGGTCTTCATATACGCGCACACTCATGCCTTTACTCGTCAGCTGATCCACTGCCTCAAACAATAGATCCATATCCTCACAGTAATTTAATATCACGGCATCTACCTGTTGCGGCTCCGAAGAGAGAATGCTCATGACTTCGTCGAGATAGATCGCAAACCCGATAGCTTTGGCCGGTTTATGCATTTTTTCAAGAAGCTGATCATATCTTCCGCCGTTGAGCACCACCTTCGGCACGCCACTGAGAAAACCCTGAAACACCAGTCCATTATAGTAATCCAAGTTATGAATGACGGAAAAATCGATGCGCACTCGTTTCCGGTATCCGTGAGAAGCCATCAAACGGACAACAGTCCGTAGCTCATCGAGTTCTCTTTCTATGCCATGCGTCCGAAGAGTATCTGCAAGGTATTCCAGCGCTTCCACCGGATCGGCAGGCAGCTCGATCAGAGACGCAAGCACTTTTCCTCTTTCTTTCGCGTTTAGATCATGTGCATTTTTTCTCCTCAGCAGGCCCAAGAGTTCATCCCTGTCCTCCGCCATATCATCGATCAGTTTGCGCAGCAATCCCATATGCCCGACAGCAAGGACTCCCTCTCTGCCAAAGATTTCCAGACTCTTCATCGCCAATAACAGCACTTCAAGTTGGGGATATTCTCGATTGCCTCCGAGATATTCTATCCCGATCTGTCGAATCTCGCGGAATTCCTCAGACACGCCTCCGCGGCGAAATACGCTTTCGGTATAATGCCATTTGGAGGAGATGTCTTGAGGATCAAAACTTCGAACGATGCTTATAGTGACATCCGGTTTCAGCGCCATCAAACGGCCACGGCTGTCAGGAAATGTGATCGCCGTTTCCGCCGTTAGAAAATTCTTATTGTCTCGATACAGATCATAGGGCTCAAATTTTTCTATCCGAAACCGCCTATATCCATATTGCTCGTAGAGAGCTTTTAGCGCGATGACTGCCCGGTCTTCCCGGGACAGCACTTCTTCATAATTCATATTTTCACCATGCCACAATCTTTGATATTGCTCTTCATTTTACCCTGCTTCACTCCCTGATGCAAACAAAATGTAATAATTACACCTTCGTCATATCGCGACTTCCCACACCTATCATGCAAATAGGTAGGTTGTCTGTCCTCATTGTAGCAACCCTCTTCACTTCAACAAAAAAAGCCGCTTCTTTTCAGAAGCAGCTTGCATTGAAAATTTATCTGGGCGCCAAGACTCCCGCTGTACCGGTGATGACGACTTCATCTCTTTGATTCGTCGCCACGGTGTCGAGAAGAACGCGGTTTTTATCTGTCACTAGCTCTCGCACCGTCACGCTTGCCGTGATTTCATCGCCTAAATAAACGGGCTTCGTAAAACGCAAGTTTTGCTCCAGATAGATGGTTCCTTCTCCGGGAAGCTCCGTTCCCAACAATGTCGAGAAAAGGCTCCCTACCAGCATGCCGTGTGCAATGCGGCTTTTAAACGGAGTGGCAGAAGCATACTCTTCATCGAGATGGACGGGGTTTTTGTCGCCGGAGACATCGGCAAACTGTTTGACGAGATCTTCCGTGATGATCACCTTTGTGCTCGCCTGATCGCCGACCTGAAGTTCATGAATCGTTTTCTTCTTCATCTCTCCTCCTATTTGCTGCGCTCCTTGAGCCATTCAACAGCAAGAGGCGCTACCTCTCTTTGAGAGCGACCGCTGACAAAGAGTCCGATATGGCCGGTCGGGAAGATGCGTGTCGTCACATCTTCACTTCCCACATGATCGCCAAGAGGAGTCGATGCGCTGTTGGGCACTTGATGATCTCTTTCTGCAATGAGATTCAAAACCGGACAGGTGATTTTCTTGAGATCCACCTTCTCACCATCGAGGGCATATTCCCCTTTTACGAGAAGATTGTCTCTGAAGAAAGAGTTGACAAATTCACAGAACGCATGTCCCGCTTGATCGGGGCTGTCAAAAATCCATCTTTCCATTCGCATGAAATTGTTGACAGCATCGATATCGTCGATGTCATTGATGAGGTCGACATACTTATTGACCATCAAGGAGATGGGTTTCAGGGTAAGAAAACCGGTATTCATGAAGTCACCGGGAATCACGCCGAACGCCTCGACCATGCGGTCAATATCAAGGTCTTTTCCCCATCGAAACAGCAGCCCGTCGTTATTTTCAAAGTCAATCGGGGTCACCATCGTGACGAGATTTTTGACTTTATTTTGGTTCAGGGCCGTGTAAATGACAGAAAACGTCCCGCCTTGACAGACACCCAAGAGATTCAGCTGCGGAATATTATGCTTCTTCAGAATAAAATCCACCACATCATCAATATAACCATTGATATAATCGCTCAGAGTTAAATATTTGTCATCAGCCGTCGGATATCCCCACTCAATCAAGTAGAGATCCGTTCCTCCATCCAGAAGATTTTTGATAAAACTTCTATCCTGCTGGAGATCCATCATGGCAGGTGTGTTAATCAAAGCATAGACAATCAGCGTCGGAACCTTCATCGGGCGTTTGACGCGTGGTTTATAGTGATATAATTTGAGCTTATCTTGCTCATATACGACTTCTCGCTCCGTCAGATTCGAACCGGTGTCTTCTACATGTATCATGGTCTCGACACTTTGTAAAAGTTTCTTATACGCTTCAAAACCTTCCTTGGCGGAAGCATCAAGATCAAAAAACGACAACATGCAATCTCCCCCTTATAAGCAAATGTCTGAAGCAGGCAAACTCCCGCCTGCTTCAGGCTGTAAACTATTTCTTTTCAACGGCATCCTTTTGAGCTTCGAGCTCTGCAACCTTGCGGGAAAGAGCACGAACTTCTCGCTTGAGCTGCTGAACATTTTTGTAGACATTGTCTACTTTGTCATTGGTGACAATGGGCGTCTGGGCCAAGAAGCGTTCAATCAATTTGTCCGCTTCGATCTTAAATTTCATATAAGAATCGGTTGTCTTGGCTATGATCTTGGAGAACTCTTCCGTAAAGAAGTATTTCTCAATCGCTTTTTCCACATCAGTGGACAGGAACTGGTAGAAGTCCTGGAAAGTCTTGGGTTCTGATGCATCCTGAACCAGTTTGACATATTTTTCCACGGCTTCGCGGGCATTTTCTGCAGCTACCGTTCCAATGCTGCCCATGTATTCTGCCATGGCAACATTCATTTCAATCATGGAGTGGACCATCTTGTTCTGCTGCTCAATCAGCTCGCGATTGCTGCCGACAACAGGAGATTTAATCAGCTCACCGACTGTCTTGTCATAGCTGTCCTGCCAAACCTTCAGAACATCTTTAAACTTCGCAGGATCTGCACTCATGCTCTCAATCATGAGAGAGGACATCCGGGGATAAGCATTGCGCCACGGAGCGACAAATGTCTCAACGGTCTGAAGTGTGTTTTTAGCTAATTTGTAAGGACTCTCTACATAAAATCGCATCTGTTCGGGCAGAAGGGGAAGGAAATGTTCCTTGAGAATCGTCTGATACTGCAAGGCCATCTCTTCGACGAGTTTTTCCACCTGCTCGCCCGGCTCGAGAACCAAGTTCTTGTTGAGATCCTGCCAAAAACGGTTGAGTGACTCTTTGAGCTGGGAAGCATGGAGCATCTTCTCAAATACCTCTTGGCTCGTCTCTCCCATATATTTTGACATTTGGAGAGGATTGTACTTATCAATGGCTTCCTTCCAAACAGTATAGGCATCTCCCTTCATCCAGTCCTGCCAGGCCTGCACAGGATCTTTCATCTGCTCTTGCCATTTTTTGAAGACATCATTATCCATCCAGTCCTGCCAAGCTTTCATCGGATCTCCCATCTGCTCCTGCCATACTTTCCAAGGTTCAAAAGAGGCGCCTTGTCCCATCATTTGACTCCATTGATTCATCAGGCTTTGACCCTGCTGCCACCACTTCATCACATTCTCATAGGCTGCATAGGGATTCGTCTGGGCATCTTTTCCTCCAACAGATTGAAAGGCTTTTTGCCACTCTTCCACCGCTTTTTTCTGTGCTTCATATAGATCACGCCAGTAGTTCATCATCGTTTCCATTTTTTCCTCCTTAAAAATTAACAATGCGAAATGTAACGATCAATTAGGTGTATGTCCAAAAAGTTCATTTTTTCCGGTTGCGTACACATGCATTATATCCATATTGTGGATAGAATACTTGCATTTCAGTGTAAAATCTTGGTTAAATCGGTATTGTCTTTCGGAATTACATAAAGATGCAACTTTGCGAAACGTTCCGTTCATCACATTTAAACAATTCAAAATTCATTTTATCATAATTAAAATGATTTGTCAGTTACTTTTATCTTATTTATAAAGTAGATGTGTAGGGTTACAATTGATGTGAGACTTTCGGATAGAAAAGAGCGACGGTTTCCTGTATCCTGTTTGTGTCCCATTACTCACAAGGAAAGAAAAGACATCATCGCTCATGAGTATTCTAACACAAAACTATCGATATTTACCCCATGACCTCACCATACACCACACCTCAGCCGCTCACAAGGTCAGGAGTGCGCCTTTTTGAACGCAAGCGGATGAATATCGGCTTCTACACCGACAAAAGTTTCGCACCGCTTTTGAGCAGTTCCGTCAACGGCGGTCCCCAAGATATAATCTCAATATCAAGAGACTCCAGCTCTTCAATGATATCTAAGTTCCGCGCACATGCGATACAAGCGGAAAAATGTACTCCGACGCTCTGCGCCTCTTTTACATATCTTTGAATTTCCTCGTCTTCTGCAACAAGCTTTGCTGTCGCTCCCCATACAATGACCGTGACTTCCTCCCACCAACCTCTCTTTTTTGCATTTGTGGCATACATCATCACCATGTGTTTTGCCGTCCACACATCAGCGTTTGTCCATAAAATATACAGGCTTTCCTGATCAA